>JAGPGI010000255.1 GCA_018056045.1 Paracoccus sp. (in: a-proteobacteria) | reverse complement strand
CGCGCTTCGCCTGGGTCGCGACGTCGATCTTCTTGTCCTCATAGACCTTTTTCGCTTCAGGCAGCATCAGGTGATCCGTGGAAAGCTTGATCTTGATGATATGGGCGCCGATCAGCGCGGCGATCTGGGCGGCATAGGCCGCGACATCGATGGCGGTTTCGCCGTCCTTGGTGATCGCCTCACCGCGCGGATAGGACCAGATCACGGTTGCCACGCCCTTGGCGGCGGCCTCGCGGCGCATCTCGACGATCTCTTCGAACATGTCGAGCGCCATGTCCGAGCCGGGATAGATGGTAAAGCCGATGGCCGCGCAGCCCAGACGCAGCGCGTCATCGACCGAGGCGGTGATCGCCTGATTCTTGCCCGCCGTGTTCGACATCAGCGAATTCGCCGAGTTCACTTTCAGGATCGTCGGGATCTGACCGGCAAAGGTATCGGCGCCGGCCTCGATCATGCCCAGCGGCGCGGCATAGGCGTTCAGGCCTGCGTCGATGGCCAGCTGGTAATGGTAATGGGGGTCGTAGCCCGCGGGGTTCGGCGCAAAGCTGCGCGCCGGGCCATGCTCAAAGCCCTGATCGACCGGCAGAATGATCATCTTGCCGGTGCCGGCCAGTTTGCCGGTCATCAGCATGCGCGCGAGCTGCGCCTTCACGCCGGGGGTTTCCCCTTCGTAATTGGCCAGGATTTTGCGGACGGTGTCGGTCATCGGCATCGGAGGCTCCATTTTGTTTGCTGGCTGCTTAGCAGACCGGCGGGCAAGGGCAATCAGGGTTGCGCTAACGGGAACCCTAGCGCCGCACCAGAGTTGAAAAAAGACCAGTATGGGGGAAATGTCATGGCCAACGAAGATCCTGACAGCATTCCGGAACAATTCCGCCAGAACCGGCCGTTCTTCATGGTCTTCGCTCTGGCGATCGTGATCGCGGTCGGTGCGTTCCTTTACGTCCTGTTCTCGGATGCCGAGGAAAACGATGTCGGGCGCAACATGCCGCCCGCGACAGGCACATCCGCGCCAGCGGCAACCGCGCCGGCGACGAACTGAGCCGAAGATGAAAAAGGGGGCCGCGCGGCCCCCTTGTCGGTTTCGATGCGAAAGACGCCTCAGCGCTTTTTCAGCGCCGCGACGCCGGGCAGGGTCTTGCCCTCCATCCATTCGAGGAAGGCGCCCCCCGCAGTCGAGATATAGGTGAAATCATCGGCGACGCCGGCCTTGTTCAGCGCGGCTACCGTATCGCCGCCCCCGGCGACCGAGATCAGCTTGCCCTCGCGCGTCAGCCGCGCGGCAACCTGCGCGGCGGCATTGGTCGCGGCATCAAAAGGCGGGATTTCAAAGGCGCCCAGAGGGCCGTTCCAGATCAGCGTGCGGCAGTTCTCAAAGACTTCGGCGATCGCATCCACGGTCTGCGGCCCGGCATCGAGGATCATCGCATCGGCGGGGCATTCCTCGTCGGGCAGGGTCTCATGGGCGGCGCCGGCCTTGAATTCACGCGCCACCACCACGTCGATGGGCAGATGGATCTCGCAGCCGGTGTCGGCGGCTTTTTCGAGGATCTCGCGGGCGGTATCGGCCATGTCGCGTTCGGCCAGCGACTTGCCGACCTCGACGCCCTTGGCGACCATGAAGGTATTGGCCATGCCGCCGCCGATCACCAGATGATCGACCTTTTCGATGAGGTTCGACAGCAGGTCGAGCTTGGTCGAGACCTTGGCGCCGCCGACAACGGCCACGACCGGGCGCTGCGGATTGCCAAGGGCCGCGTCCAGCGCCTTCAACTCTGCCTCCATCAGCCGGCCAGCGGCAGAGGGCAGCAGATGCGCCACGCCCTCGGTCGAGGCATGGGCGCGATGCGCGGCGGAAAAGGCGTCATTGACATAAACCTGACCCAAGGCGGCCAGCGAGGCGGCAAAGGTGGGGTCGTTTTCCTCTTCGCCGGGATAGAAGCGGGTGTTTTCCAGCAGCAGCACATCGCCGGCTTTCAGATCGGCGACGGCGCGCTTGGCCGGGCCGCCCACGGCCTCGTCCGAGAACTTCACCGGCTGGCCAAGCGCGGCCTCCAGCGCGGGCAGGACGATTTTCAGGCTCATGGCATCGACGCGCTTGCCCTTGGGGCGGTCGAAATGCGCCATCAGCACCGGAATGCCGCCCTTGGCCTGAATGTCCTTGACGGTCGGCACGATCTTTTCGATCCGGGTCGCGTCGGTCACCTGACCGTTCTCGACCGGGACGTTCAAGTCCACGCGCACGAGCACCACCTTGCCGTCAAGGTCGAGGTCGTCGATCGTGTTGAAATCCGCCATGTCACATCCTTTCGTGATCGGCCGTTGCGCCTTGCGCGGTTTTCCCGCTGATTGCGGCCCTGCGCGGTTCTCCCGCATCATGACATTCTCGTCAACCGGCACGAGAACATGGCCCGGCGGCAAGCTGCGCATCGCGCCCGGCGTTGTCTGATCGGTTCGAAAGGCTTAAGTCTGCGCCGAGGCTTTCACCAAGGAGAACCCCATGGCCGAGATCAAGGATCCCGAAAACACCGTCATCATCGAGCTGAAGGACGGCCCGGTGGTGATCGAACTGCTGCCCGACGTGGCCCCCAAACATGCCGAGCGGATGAAGGAACTGGCCCGCGCCGGGAAATACGACAACGTGGCCTTCCACCGCGTGATCGACGGCTTCATGGCCCAGACCGGCGACGTGGAACACGCCAATATGGAAAACAACTACAATCCGGGCCGTGCGGGCACCGGTGGCTCGGACCTGCCGGATCTGCCGGCCGAGTTCTCGCGCCTGCCGCACGACCGCGGCACGCTGGGTGCCGCGCGTTCCGCGAACCCCAACAGCGCCAACAGCCAGTTCTTCATCAACTTCAAGGACAACCATTTCCTGAACGGGCAATACACGGTCTATGGCCGCGTCATTGACGGCATGGAGCATGTGGACAAGATCCTGCGCGGCGAGCCGCCGGCGAACCCGGACCGCATGATCTCGGTCAAGGTGGCCGCCGATGTGGAATAAGTTCCTGATCCCCGCCATGGTTCTGGCTGCGGGTGCCGCGCAGGCCGAGGGCCTGCCGGGCGTCACCGATGGCCCCGGCCCGAATCTGGTGATCGAGGTTGCCGATGGCGCCGGTCAGTCCAAGGGCAAGATCGTGCTGGACCTTTACAACGACAAGGCCCCCAAGCATGTCGAGCGCCTGCTGACGCTGGCGAAATCGGGCGCCTATGACGGCGTGGTGTTCCATCGCGTGATCGACGGCTTCATGGCCCAAACCGGCGACGTGGAATTCGGCAAGCATGGCGGTGATACCGCGCGCGCGGGCATGGGCGGCTCGTCCATGCCGGACCTGCCGGCCGAGTTCAACGATGTGAGCTTCCAGGCCGGCACCGTCGGCATGGCCCGTTCGCAGGACCCCAACAGCGCCAACAGCCAGTTCTTCATCGACCTGGCCCCGGCGACCTTCCTTGACGGGCAATATACCGTGGTCGGCCAGCTCGTGGACGGCTGGGACGTGCTGAACGCGATCAAGAAGGGCGATTCGGCCGCCAATGGCGCCGTGATCGACCCCGATCACATGCTCAAGGTCACGGTCGAGGAGTAATCCCCCGGCCTGCCGGACCTGCAAAAGCCCCACCTGCAAAAGCCCCGTGCCTGACGCGGGGCTTTTTCATGCGAATTTGCCGCAGTCCGGGGCAAAGCGGATTGCCACCATGGACAGTCGGCCCCGCGACGCTTAGTCGCGACACCATGTTGACACGCAAGACGCTTGCTTACTGGATCACGGCGCTGATCGTCGTGCTGACCGCCATATGGCTGCTGTGGATCGGGCGCGAGCCGATCTGCAAATGCGGCTATGTCAAGCTCTGGCATGGCGAGACCATGAGTTCCGAGAATTCGCAGCATCTGGCCGACTGGTATACGCCCTCGCATATCATCCACGGGCTGCTGTTTTATGCCGGCCTGTGGCTGGTGGCGCGGCGGCTGTCCCTTGGCGGGCGGCTGGCCATCGCCACGCTAATCGAGGCCGCATGGGAGATCGTCGAGAACTCGGATGCGGTGATCGAGCGCTATCGCGCCGTCACCATCTCGCTGGATTATTACGGCGACAGCGTGATCAACTCGGTCGCCGATATTCTGGCGATGATGCTGGGCTTTTTCCTCGCCTCAAGACTGCCGGTCTGGGCCTCGGTCGCGCTGGTCATCGGCTTTGAGGCGCTGACCATGTATCTGATCCGCGACGGGCTGGCGCTGAACGTGCTGATGCTGGCCTGGCCGCTGGATGCGGTCCGCGACTGGCAGGCGGCGCTGCCGCGCTAGGAATGGGGGCAGGGATGACCACGCTTTATATCGATGCCGATGCCTGTCCGGTCAAAGCCGAGGCCGAGCGGGTCGCGACCCGCCTGCGCCTGCCGATGGTGCTGGTCTGCAATGGCGGGCTGCGTCCCTCGGCCAATCCCCTTGTGTCGTTGCAGATCGTGCCCGAAGGCCCGGACGTCGCCGACAAATGGATCGCCGAGCATTGCGGACCGGGGGATGTGGTGGTGACCTCGGACCTGCCTTTGGCTGATCGCTGCATCAAGGCCGGTGCGCAGGTCATCCAGCACAATGGCGAGGTGCTGACCCAGTCCAATATCGGCCCGCGGCTGGCGACGCGCGACCTGATGCAGGATCTGCGTGCGTCGAATCCGTTCATGCAGGGCGGCGGCGCGGCATTTTCCAAGGCGGACAGGTCGTATTTCCTGCAATCG
>JAGPGI010000254.1 GCA_018056045.1 Paracoccus sp. (in: a-proteobacteria) | reverse complement strand
CGCGTCATCACCTCGCTGAAACGCCGGGGGCGCATCTGATGGCCCGCCGCCCGCATTGCCCCCTGACAGGTGACCTGTTCGACTGGCAGCCGCCCCAGGTGGCCGTCGGCTACAGCGCCGATGTCGCGGGGCGCGGGCGGCTGGACAACAAGATCGCCCGGCTGATCGGCCAGGCGCTGCGCGATGCCCGCGATGACGGCCAGAGCCGGACGCAGATCGCGAAGGCGATGTCCGAATATCTGGGCCGGTCGATCAGCGAGGCGATGCTGAACAAGTGGTCCTCGGAGAGCTCGGGCGAGCATCGTATCCCGCTGGATGCCTTCATCGCGCTGGTCGCGGCGACGGGCGCGAAAGACCTGCTCGGGTTCGCGCCGGGCGAGTTCGGGCTGACCGTGATCGCCTCGGAATATGCGGAAATGATCCGGCTGCAGCTGATCCGCGACAAGCGCCAGGAGCTGGAAGCGCAGGAGCGCGTCCTGGAAGCAAAACTCAAGGCAAGACGATGAACCAACTGGCACTCCCCCTGCCGGCGGCCGCGCCGGAGTACTTTACCGCCGCCGAGCTGGCGCAGATCGCCAAGGATCGCGGATTGAAGGGCGTTCCGAGCACCGAGCGCGGCGTTCGGATGCTGGCCGAGCGCGAGGGCTGGAACGATCTGCCGGCGCGAGTTTCTCGCCAGCGTGCCGGAAAGTCCGGCGGCCGCCCGGCGATGGAATATCACCTGTCGATCCTGCCCGCCGCGCTGCAGCAGGTGCTGGCCGGCCGCGCGATGAAAGCGCGCATGGTCCAGCGCGTCGTCGCCGAGGGCGAGGCGGATCGCCGCAAGCTTGCCGCATTGAAGGCGTCGCAGGTTTCGGCATCGGCTCGGATGGTCATGGAGGCGCGCGCCGAGATCCTGACATCGATCGAGGGATATGCCGCCGCCAATAGCCAGACCCGCGCGTGGTCCATCGCCCGCTTTCTGGAGGCGCAGGAGGCATTCCGCGACCGTCAGGAAATCGAGGCCCGTCGCGACGGTGGTGAAATCCTGACAGAGCGCGAGGCGATTTCGCTGACCCGGAGGCTGGTGCTGATGGCTGATGACGGGTTCCACCTCGATCCCGCTCGGCTGGCTGCGGCGAATGATCGCAAGAAAGCTGCCGGGATCAGCGAGCGCACCCTGCGCCGCTGGTTCAAGGCCCGCGACGAACGCAGTGCGGTTGCCCTGGCGCCGGTGCCGCCGAGGGATCCGCAGCCGATCCCGGAGAGCTTTTTCGATTTCCTCAAGTTCTATGCGAAGCCCGGCAAGCCGGACATCACCGATGCCCATGGGCAATACCTGAAGGAGGCGGCCAGTCCCGGGCTGCACCGCATGCCGCTGACGCTGCATCAGGTGAAGTACATCCTGAAGAACCGGATGAACAATATCGAGCGCCATGTCGGCCGCGAGGGGCTGCTGACCCTGCGCTCGCGCATGGCCTATGTCACCCGGACGACCGAGGACATGTGGCCGACCACGATCTACAGCGCGGACGGCAAGACTTTTGATGCCGAGATCGCCGATCCGGTCACGAAACGCCCGATCCGGCCGGAAATCACCACGGTGATCGATGTCGTGACCCGCAAGATCGTCGGGATCTCGCTGGCGCGGTCGGAAAACCAGCGTTCGGTCGCTGAGGCCCTGCGCAATGCCTGCTGCTGGAACGGGATCCCGGCCATCTTCTATGTCGACCGCGGCCCGGGCTATCGCAACGAGGCGATGGACGCGGATGTCGGCGGCCTGATGGGGCGGCTTGGCATCACCAAATCGCATGCCGCCCCCTATGGATCGCAGGCCAAGGGCCGGATCGAGGTCGTCAACAAGACGATCTGGAACACGCTGGCCAAGCGGTTGCCGACCTATATCGGCGCCGACATGGACAAGGAGGCCGGGCAAAAGGTCCACAAACTGACCCGGCGCGAGCTGAAGGAGTTCGGCGAGTCGCGCCACCTGCCGAGCTGGGAGGAATTCGCCCGGCTCTGCATGGAGATGGTGGCTGAATACAACGACAAGCCCCATTCCAGCCTGCCGGAATTCCGGGACCCCGAAACCGGTAAGACCCGCTATATGAGCCCCAACGAGTGCTGGGCCGCGCATGTCGCGGACGGGTTCGAGCCGATCACCGTCGATGCCGAAGAGGCCGACGACCTGTTCCGGCCCTACGAGATCCGCACGGCGCGGCGCGCGCAGGTCAACTGGGGCACCAACCAGTATTTCCATGAGGCGCTGGAAGCGTATCACGAAGAAAAGGTCATGGTCGGCTACGACTATCATCAGGCCGACAAGGTCTGGGTGCGCGAATACGACTTGGAGAGCGGCCAGCCCGGCCGGCTGATCTGCGTGGCCCGATTCGGCGGAAATTCCGAGCGCTATTTCCCGAAAAGCTATGAGCAGGACGCCATCGAGAAGCGGGCCAAGGGCCGGCTGCGGCGCATCGACGACAAGCGCGCCGCCATTGAGGCTGAACGCGACGGCATGCTGCAGATCGAACAGCAGATCCAGCAGCCGGCGGATTTCATCGACATCGCGCCCGCGCCGATGGTCGAGCCTCTGCCTGTCGAGGCGCCCGCCCGGGCGTCAGCACAGGTCGCGCCACCCCGCCGTCGCGGCTTTGCATCAGACGAGGAACTGGCGGCCTGGGCGCTGGAGAACCCGGGCGAACTGAGCCCGAGCCAGATCTCGGTCCTGCAGCGCTGCCTGTCGAGGCCGATCGCGCGGGAAAACCTTCGAGCAAACGGCATCGACACGGAGGCGCTTCGAAACCTCCTCCGTGCCGCTGCCGCCTAATCCAGAAACGTCAGGAATGAGGAGAGCATAACATGAAACCGACCTTCGTTGAAACCAGCAATTACAGGCGCTTTACGACGGCGTTGACCCGGCTGGATGATCGGGGCGCCCGCGAGGCCTGTCTCGTGGTCGTCGATGGCAAGCCGGGGCTTGGCAAGACCGCGACCATGTCGCGCTGGACCGCCCAGACCGGCAGCATCTATCTGCGCGCCCAGAAGGGCTGGGATTACAGCTGGTTTGTCCAGGAGCTTCTGGCGGAGCTGTCGATCACCACGATCCCGCGCGGCCGCCGCGACCGCTTCCGGCTGATGATCGAGCGGCTCGACGACCTGGCAACGGACGCTGCTCTGGAAGGCAAGCCGTTCAGCCTGGTGGTGGACGAGGCCGACCTGATCTCGGGCAAGCCCGAGGTCATGGAGGCGATCCGCGGGATTTCCGACCTGAAATTCCTGCCGACGATCCTTGTAGGCATGGGCCGGCTGAGGGACAACCTGCGCCGCTTCCCGCAGATCGAGAGCCGCGCCCCGAACAAGGTCGAGTTCCTGCCGGCCTCGCTCGAGGATGCGACCCTGTTGGTGCGCGGCCTGTCCGAGGTGCCGGTCGCCGATGACCTGGTCGAATATGTCTGGAAGCTCTCGAAAGGCTTCTCACGCGAGATGACCGAGGCGATCCGCGCCATCGAGCGCTTCGGCCAGCGCTTCGATCCCGGTCCCGGCGGTATCACCCGCGCCGACATGATCGGCCAGGCCATCATGAACAATCGCGAAACCGGCAAGCCCGTCCTGGTCCAGGAGGCCGCCCATGGTTGATCGCCATCATCCTGGCAAGGCCCCGACGGCATTGCTGCAGATGCTGGCGGATGGCGGCTGCCTGACGACCGAAGAGGTCGAGGCGCGGATCGACCTGACCCGCCGGCAGATCTCGAATGCAGCGGCATGTCTGCATCGCCGCAGCTATTTGCTCTGGCTTGGCCCCGGCCGCTATCAGCTGAGCGATTCGGGCAAGGCCGCTGCTGCCGCTGGCGAAGTCATCCGCTCCGGCCCGACCGGCCCGCGCAATCTTGTCCGCGTGGTCAAGGGCACCCTGCGCGAGCGGGCCTGGCGCTCGATGCGGGGGCGGCGCCAGTTCACCCTGCACGATCTGATCGTCGATTCGGCCACGGCAGATGACAAGGCGCCGGAAAACAATCTGCACCGGTATGTCCGCCGCCTGGCCGCCGCCGGCTATCTGATCGCTTTGCCGCGCCGCGCCCCTGGCATTGCCACGACCAGCAACGGTTTCAAGGTCTGGCAGCTCGTGAAAGACACCGGCCCGCTGTCGCCTGTGGTCCTTTCGAAGGTCAGTGCCATCCACGACCGCAATACCGGGGAGGACGTGCCGTGCTCGAAAAGCTGAGCCTGGGCGTGCCTGAACTGGAATGGGTGACGCTGCTGAAGGATCAGCTGCGCAAGGGCAAGTCCATCAGCCAGATCGCCCGCGAAACCGGCATGGCGCGGCCCTCGGTCTCGATGCTGCTCAGCGGCACCTATCCGGCCCAGAGCCTCGATCTGGTCACCCGCAAGCATGGCGCGCGGATCGTCAGGATTTACCGCGACCAGGTGCTTTGCCCGCACCTCCATCGCGGGATCGGTGCCGCCGAATGCGCGTCCTTTGCCGCGGCGCCGATGTCCACGTCGAACCCCGAAAAACTCTCTCATTGGCGGTCCTGCCGCCGGTGCCACCTGAACCCCAACACCAGCCGAAGGAGTGAGTGATGACCCCTGTGAAAGCACTTGCCGTCAATACCCCTGACGCCGCCCTGAACGGCAGCGACGCCGAGATCAATGCCCGCGCCTGGGCGCTGATCGACTGCGTCGCCGACAGCCATGCCGACCGCGTCGCGCTGCTGCATGCCAGCGCCATCCTGATCGCCTCGATGGCGCTTGAAAGCGACGACCCGATCGGACGCGCG
>JAGPGI010000253.1 GCA_018056045.1 Paracoccus sp. (in: a-proteobacteria) | reverse complement strand
GGGTCTGCAATGGGGATCAGGCGAAAAGCTCGCGGCAAAAGCCAAGGCCGTCGATCAGCGCGTCCACCTCGGCCAGGGTGTTGTACATGCCGAAACTGGCCCGCGCCGAGGCGGTGACGCCGTAGAAGTCCATCAGCGGCATGGCGCAATGCGTGCCCGCCCGCACGGCGATTCCGCGCTTGTCGAGGATGGTCGAGATGTCATGGGCATGCGCGCCCTGCATGGTCATGGAAAAGATCGCGCCCTTGCCCGGCGCATCACCCTGAACCTGCAGCCAGTTCAGGCTGCGCAGCCGGTCGCGGGCATGGTCGCGCAAGGAGCGTTCATGCGCGGCGATGTTCTCCATCCCCAGATCCATCATATATTCCAGCGCCGCCCCCAGCCCGATCTGGTTGACGATGCCCGGCGTTCCCGCCTCGAATTTCAGCGGCGGATCGGCATAGGTCACCTCGTCCAGCGAGACGGTGCGGATCATATCGCCGCCGCCCATGAAGGGGCGCATCTCGGCCTGACGGTCGGCGCGGATCCAGATCGCCCCCGACCCCGAGGGGCCGTAAAGCTTGTGCCCGGTGATGCAGTAGAAATCGACGCCCAGCGTCGTCAGATCGACCGGCATATGGACCGAGGCCTGAGAGCCATCGGCCAGCACCGGCACATGCGTGCCGCGCGCGATGGCGCCCACATCGACCACGGTGCCGGTCACGTTCGACATATGGGTGACGGCGATCAGTTTCGTTTTCGGCCCCACCGCCGCCAGCACCTTTTCGGGCGGCAGGCTGCCGTCCGGCTCGGGCGCGACCCATTTCAGCACCACGCCCTGACGTTCGCGCAGGAAATTCCACGGCACGATATTGGCGTGATGTTCCAGCACCGACAGCACGATCTCGTCGCCGGGCTGCAGGTTCGGGGCGGCCCAGCCATAGCTGACCAGATTGATCGCCTCGGTCGCACCCGAGGTAAAGATCACCTCGTCCTCGCGCGGGGCGTTCAGGAATCGCGCGATGATGGCGCGCACGCGTTCGTAATTGTCGGTCGCGAGGTTCGACAGGAAATGCAGCCCGCGATGGACATTGGCATATTCGCCCTCATAGGCTCGGGTGATCGCCTCGATCACCTGACGCGGCTTCTGGGCGCTGGCGCCATTGTCCAGATAGACCAGCGGCCGGCCGTTCACCTGCCGCGACAGGATCGGAAAGTCCTTGCGGACCTGTTCGACGTCAAAGCTCATTGCGCACCCTCCGTCATCGGGATCAGGTCCGGCGCAACCACCAGCACCAGCGCGCCAAGCAGCAGGCTGAACCCGAAATAGACCATCGCGACCTTGCCGACGCTGGAAAAACCGTGCAGCGCCTTGGTCATGGTCACGGTCAGATAGATCGACAGCGCGCCGGCGATCATGCCCAGCAGATCGACGGTGCCGGGCAGTAGCACCAGCATCACCACCTGCACGGCCATCAGCGCGACCAGCAAAAGCTCAATCCAGGCGACCGCCAGAAGCGCGTCGGGAAAGCTGCCCGTGCCGCCAAAGGCGCGCCCGATCACCGTCACCAGAAAGGCGGTCAGCACCATGCCGAAAAATTCGATCCCGGCCATGGTCATCGGGTCCGACAAGAGCTGCGCCAGCGGGTCGTCACCCGTCACCGGCAGCATCACCAGCAGCAGCACCCCCAGCATGCGCGACAAGACCACCGCCAGAAACAGTGCCATCCAGCGCGCCACCATCGGCAGATCCAGCCCGCGCAATACCCGCATCGCGGCATCCGGGTTCCGAAGTGTCAGAACCGCCAGCTCGCCAATATCGCCGAATTTCATGCTTTCCCCGCCAATGCGCGCAATCCCGCGCCCCATATCACGAGAAAGCCCAGACCCGCCACCACCCGCGTCAGCGTCAGCGCCGCACCCGGACCGGCAAAGCCCTCGGTCAGTCCCGACAGCAGCATCGCCGGCGCCACCGCCAGCAGCGCCCAGAACAGCGCCAGCCGCGAATCCGCCGAACTGATGCGCCATGGCGTCAGCCGCGACAGCATCGCCACCAGCTCGGCCAGCGCATAGGCCAAGAGCGGCATCATGAACATGACCGCCAGCAGCGCCCCGCCCAGCCGCGCCTCAAGCGGGACCGAGGGATCCAGATGCGCCGCCCGCGCATGGCCGGGGGCCTGCGCGACCAGAAAGATCAGCATCGCCGCCATCAGGATGACGATCAGCACCCGTTCAGGCGTGCCGCGCAGCGATGCGACCACCCTGCCCGGCGCCCACCAGCTCTGCGCGATGCGCGGAACGATCCCTGCCCGGTCCATGACCGCCAAGGCCCCGCCTTAACCTTTGGCGCGGCTGGTCAGCCACTCGTCCAGCCGGGTCAGGATGTCGTCGCGCAGCCGCTCATCCTCGATCTCGTCCAGCGCATCGGCAAGGAAGGACAGCACCAGCAGCACGATCGCCTGCGGCTTCGGCACCCCGCGCGATCGCAGATAGAACAGCGCGGTTTCATCCAGCGCGCCGGTGGTCGAGCCATGCGAGCATTTCACGTCATCGGCATAGATTTCCAGCTCGGGCTTGGCGAGGAACTGGCTGCCCTCGTCCAGCAAAAGGCCCTGGCTGATCTGATAGCCATCGGTCTTTTGCGCGCCGGGCTTGACCAGAATCTTGCCCTGAAAGATGCCCTGAGCGCCGTTTTTCAGCACCTTTTTATAGACCTGCCGGCTTTCGCAACGCTCGGCGGCATGGGTGATGAAAACGGTGTCGTCGTGATGGAACGCGCCCTCGTCGCCATCGCCCAGAACGGCGGCGGCGATATGGGCCACGGCATCGTCGCCAACGATCTCGATCACGCCCTCGTTGCGCATGACGCGGCCATTGACCGCCAGCGAAAAGGACTTGAACAAGGCGCCTTCGCCGACGCGGGCAAAGATATGGCCGATGCCCAGCTTCGCATCATCGGCGCGCT
Organism: Paracoccus sp. (in: a-proteobacteria); assembly: GCA_018056045.1. GTDB lineage: Bacteria > Pseudomonadota > Alphaproteobacteria > Rhodobacterales > Rhodobacteraceae > Paracoccus. Next base: position 1,827 of record JAGPGI010000253.1, on the reverse strand, counting down.
TGCTGGCGATATGGTGGAAGCGGGCGCCCTTGCCGATCTCGACCTCGGTCACGCTGTTCGAGCGCGCGCCGATGCCGCCGTTTTCCAGAAGCGTCAGCTCGGCCCCCGGCTCCAGCCGGATGACATGGTGGACATGCACATCGGTGGCCTCACCGCTGCGGCGGTAAAGGATATGGACGGGACGCGCGACCTTGCCGGTGACGCGGATCAGCACGCCGTCGCGCGCCGCCAGCGTGTTCAGCACCGCAAAGGGCCGCTTGACCGGAACCTGCCCCGAGGTTTCCAGCTTGCCGTAAAGATCGGCGGCCCAATGCGCAGCACCCGTATCGGCGACGGAAAGAACGTCGATCTCCATCCCCTCGCCGGTCAGCGGGTCCGAAGCCGCCGCATCGAAAACGCCATCGACAAAGACCAGTTTCAGCCGCTCGATGCCGTCAAACAACGAGGATTCGCGCGAGGTATAATCCAGCGCCTCGGGCACGGGCGCGTTGAAGGGCGCGGGGTTGGTATAGCGCCAGTATTCGTCGCGCGCGCCCGGCAGACCCATGGCCTGAAGCCGCGCCGCCGCATCCTTGCGCGCAGCCGCAGTAAAGCCACCCACGGGCAGGTCCAGCGCGTCAAGCCGCGCCGCCAGCGCGGCATCGCCCGCGCCCATCTTGGCGGCAGGACGTGCCCCGGCAGCCAGAACAGCCGTATCCGCCATCAGCCGACCTCCGCCAAAAGATCGCCATAGCCGTTCTGTTCAACCTCGATCGCCAGTTCCGGGCCGCCGGTCTTGATGATGCGGCCATTCGACATGATGTGGACGACATCGGGGCGGATATGGTCCAGAAGGCGCTGGTAATGGGTGATGACCAGGAAGCTGCGCTCGGGCGAACGCAGCGCGTTCACGCCATCCGCCACCAGCCGCATCGCATCGACGTCAAGGCCGGAATCGGTTTCGTCCAGAATGCACATGCGCGGCTCAAGCATGGCCATCTGCAGGATTTCGTTGCGCTTTTTCTCGCCGCCCGAAAAGCCCACATTGACCGGACGCTTGAGCATCTCGGCATCGATCTTGAGCGTCTTGGCTTTTTCGCGCACCAGTTTCAGGAAATCGCCCGAGGACAGTTCTTCCTCGCCGCGCGCCTTGCGCTGCGCGTTCAGCGCCGTGCGCAGAAAGGTCATGTTGCCGACGCCGGGGATCTCGACCGGATACTGGAACGCCAGAAACAAGCCGGCGGCCGCGCGCTCCTCGGGTTCCATCGCCAGCAGGTCCTGACCGTCCAGCGTGGCGCTGCCCTCGGTCACTTCATAGCCATCGCGGCCCGACAGAACATAGGACAGCGTCGACTTGCCGGACCCGTTCGGCCCCATGATCGCATGCACCTCACCGGCCGGAACCTCAAGCGTGACACCCTTGAGGATCTGCTTGTCCTCTTCCTCAAGCTTGACGTGAAGGTCGTTGATATTCAGCATGTTTCTTCCTTTTCATCGCGCCGCGACGCAGCTGCGCCAAGGCCGGTCAGTGTCATATCCAAGGACGGGCAGAGTGTCATTCCTGCTCCTCGGGTTCGATCAGGTAATTCGCATTATGCGGGCCGACGCGCCAATCATCGATGTGGTGATAGCCGTGCTTCAGGCACCACATGCCAAAAGCGGTGCGGTTCTTGTCATCCACCTCGACCAGCATTCGCGGCCGCGCGCGGGCGATGGTGGCCTCCAGCCCCGCCAGCACCTGCATCTCCATGCCCTCGACATCCAGCTTGATGAAGTCGGGGCGCTCATCCGCCAGCAGATTGTCGCCGGTTTCGACCGCGATTTCGCCGGTGCCTGCGGTCAGTTTCG
>JAGPGI010000252.1 GCA_018056045.1 Paracoccus sp. (in: a-proteobacteria) | reverse complement strand
ACCCCGGTCTGATCCTCTGGCTCGACGTGACCGAAAATGTCACGCTGGGCGCCCGCCTTCGCGGCACGCTCAGCCCTTCTTTCATGTCCAAATATCCCGGGGGGGCCCGCTAGGGCCGGGGGCAGAGCCCCCCACCGCCAACCCGGCCTCCCGCGCCGCCGCCCTGATCGAGGCCGTCGGCCTGACCGACCGCGCCCATCACCGCCCGGACAGCCTGTCCGGCGGCCAGCGCCAGCGCGTCGCCCTGGCCCGCACCCTGTTCGAGAACCGGCCGCTGGTCCTGCTGGACGAACCCTTCTCGGCGCTGGATGCGCGGACCCGGGCGCAGATGCAGGATCTCTCCGCCCGGCTGCTCGCGGATCGCACCGTGCTGCTGGTCACCCATGACCCGGCCGAAGCCGCGCGTCTGGGCGATCGCATCCTTTTGTTGCGCGAAGAGGGGCTGACCGAATGGCCCGCGCCCCCGCCACGCCCCACAGGCGCCGCCCGCCCCTATGACGCGCCCGAGGTGCTGGCGCTGCAAGCCGATCTGATGCGGGGCATGATGGCATGAAGACCGTTCTTGCCCTGATCCTGACCGTTCTGGCGCTGTGGCAAGGGCTGATCTGGCTGGCCGACATGCCGTCCTTTCTGCTGCCCGCGCCGGCAGCGGTGGCCGAGGCGCTCTGGCTCAACCGCATCGAGATCGCCCGCAACGCGGGCTTTACCCTGACCGAGGTGGTGCTGGGCTTCACGCTGGGATCGGTCATCGGCGCAGCACTGGCCGTGGCCATGGGCTTTTCCGCGCGGCTGACCGGCATCCTGCGCCCGATCCTGACCTTCAGCCAGACCATTCCGGTCTTTGCGCTGGCACCGATCCTGACCCTGTGGCTGGGCTTTGGCATGGCACCCAAGATCGCCATGACGGTGCTGATCGTCTTTTTCCCGGTTGCGGCGGCCTTTCTGGACGGGCTTGGCCGCACGCCGCAGGCGGCGCTGGATCTGGCGCAGGTCATGGGCGCCTCACGCGGGCGGATCATGCGCCATCTGCGCATCCCGGCGGCGCTGCCGCATCTGGCGACCGGGCTGCGGCTGGCGGCGGTCTATGCGCCCATCGGCGCGGTGATCGGCGAATGGGTCGGCGGCGCGCGCGGCCTTGGCGCGCTGATGATCCACGCCAATGGCCGCATGAAGACCGATCTGGTCTTTGCCGCCCTGCTGGTCCTGTCAGTGATGACGGTGATCTTTGCGCGGCTGGTCTCGGCGGCGATCAGCCGGATCTGGCGCCGCTACGGCGTCTAGACCAGACCGCTAGACCAGCCGGGCCGCGCGGGCCAGATCCTCGGGCGTGTTCAGGTTCAGGAACGGGTCAAAGGGCTGGCTGTCAAAGACCGCGCGCCCCGGATCATAGGCGGCGGCGAATTGCCCGATCCGGTGCAGCCCCGATTCCAGCGCCGCCCGCAGCTGATCCGCCAGCGCCACCGGCCAAAGCGCGCAGGTCGGATGATCGCGCAGCAGGCCGGTCACCGGATCGGCGCTGGCCGCCACCGCCAGACCCGAGCGGCCCCGCGCCTCAGCCAGCCGGTGCAGCAAGTCATGGGGGATAAAGGGCGTATCCACGCTGACGCTGACAACGCTGGCCGCGCCCTCGCCCGCGGCCCAGCCCATTCCGGCCAGAACCCCGGCCAGCGGCCCGGCGAAACCGGCAAAATCGTCGGGCACCACCGGCAGGCGGTAATCGTCGAACTGATCGGCCTCGCCATTGGCATTGATCGCCAGCCGGTCGCATTGCGGACGCAGGCGACGGATGACATGGGTCAGCAAGGTCTCGCCCCCCAGCATGCGCAGAGCCTTGTTGCCACCGCCCATGCGCGTCGACAGCCCGCCAGCCAGAATGATCGCCGGAACCCGCCTCATTTCAGGCCCAGCTCATTTCAGACCAGCCGCGATCGCCCGCCCCAGCGCAAAGACCCGCTGCTCCAGAATGACCGGGGTTTCGCAAACATAGGTCAGCGCCTGCTGGCGGTCCTGAAAGATCCGCATGTCCCAGTCCAGCTGCTCCTCTTGCGCGTCGAAATCGGGGGAATCGATGGCCTCAAGGCGGGCCATCTCGTGGCGATGCCCCTCGATCCTGGCAGCCAGATCGACCTGCTTGCGGCCATAGCGGGCGATCCCGTCCATCAAGGCGGCGCGGTGCGGCTCGACCCGGTCAAAGATCGCCAGCATCAGGGCGGTCAGATGCTGGTTGTCGGCAGATTTCGCGTAATCGGCAATCTCGGCCTCGGCCTGCGGCAGCGGCAGGCGGCGCTGCTCCAGCCGGTCGGCAAGGGCGGCGATTTCGGGCGTGCGGGCCAGTTCGCGCACGGCATCGTCCGGCGCGGGGCCGGTCCACATCTGGCCCAGCGACAGATGCGGCTGCTTGCGCTGGATGCAGGGCCAGTCGGGATCGGTGCCCCCCTCGGCATGGGCCGCGCCGGCCAGCAGGCCGAATACCACAAGAACAAGATATCTCATGCGCCCCCCTTTCGCCGGGCCCAAAGCCCCTTGGACGGATCATACATAAAGACCGCGCCGGCAAAAAACACGATCAGACAGCCCGTCACCACCGCAAGAGACAGGGGATTGATCTGCCCGTAAAGGGCAAAGCGGATCAGCTCGACCGCATGGGTAAAGGGATTGACCGCGCAGATATCATGCAAAAGGGTCGAGCTTTCGGCCATGCGCCACAGCGGATAAAGCGCGCTGGAGGCGAAAAACATCGGGAAAATGACGAAATTCATCACCCCGGCAAAGTTTTCAAGCTGCCGGATGGCCGATGACAGAAACAACCCCATCGCCCCCAGCATCAGCCCCGACAGGACCAGCGCCGGCAGCACGGTCAGATAGCCCCAAAGCGGCGGATCGACATCCCAAAGCCAGGCGATGGCCAGAAACACATAGACCTGGATGATCGACACCACCACGCCCGCCACCAGTTTCGAGCCCAGAAGGAACCAGCGCGGAAACGGGCTGACCAACAGCGTGCGCATCGCCCCTGTCTCGCGGTCATAGACCATGGACAGCGAGGATTGCATGCCGTTGAACAACTGGATCATCGCGCAAAGCCCGGGGGTCACATAGACTTCGTAGAGGACATAGGTCTGATAGGGCGGCGTGATCGACAGGCCCAGCACGGCGCGAAACCCGGCGGCAAAGATGAACAGCCACACCAAGGGCCGAACCAGCGCCGCCAGAAACCGGCCGCGCTGATTGACGAAACGCAGCGCCTCGCGCCGGGTGATGCCCATGAATGCGGTCAGCCACATGCGCGGGGTCAGATCGTGGCTCATGCGGCATCCCCGGTCAGGTCCAGAAAGCGGCGCGTCAGATCGCCCGCGGCGATGTCGCCGGCGATGCCATCGGCCAGCACCCGGCCCTGATGCAGGATGACCAGCCCATCCTGGGGGCGGATCTCGTCCAGAATATGCGTGGCCCACAGCGCCGAGACCCCCTGCGCGGTCAGATCGCGGGTCAGGGCCACGACCTCGGCGCGGGATTTGACGTCAAGGCCCACGGTCGGCTCATCCAGCAGCAGGATTTCGGGGCGATGGATCAGGGCACGGGCGATCTCGGCCCGGCGGCTTTGCCCGCCCGACAGCGCCGAGACGCGGGCATGCAGCCGGTCCGACAGCCCGACCTGCGCCAGAACCTCGGCGGCGCGGATCAGCGCCTGACGCCGGGAGATGCCATGCAGCGCGGCGTGATAGGTCAGGTTCTGCGCCACCGTCAGGTCGGCATCCAGCGCCCGGCTTTGAAAGACCACGCCCAGCCGCGCCAGCGCCGCGCCGGGATGGCGGCGCAGGTCATGCCCCGCGACGCTGATCCGCCCCGACGTGTTGTCGTAAAGCCGGGTGATCAGCGAAAACAGCGTCGTCTTGCCCGCGCCGTTCACGCCCAGCAGCGCGGTGAAGCTGCCGCGCGGCACCGATAGCGACACATCGGACAGTGCCTGAAAACCACCGAAACTGTGGCTGACATGGTCGATCTCAAGCGCGGCGCCCATCGCGGTTACTGGATGTTGAACACCGCCTGCTGGGTTTCCCCCGAGCTGCCCGGAACCGACAGTGTATAGCGCCCCGGCACGATGGCGACAAAGCTGACCGAGGCGGTGCCGGCATCGTCGAATTCGATGCTGTGCATGCCGGTGGGGCGGATCTCGATATCGTTGATGATCACCTCGTCGATCCAGACCGCGCGAAAGAAATCGCCCCCCGACAGCGCCAGTTCCTGACTGCCATCGGCATTGATGTCGATGCGGTAATAGCCGCCCGATTTCAGCTTGTATTCGGCACTGGCCACCGGCTTGCCGGAAGCCAGCGTCAGGGCCGCCAACTGGGTGCGGTTGTCGCGCGCCAGCATCCCCGAAAAGCCGTAATCGAACTTGGCGCCGGCCTCGTGGACACCGGCCTTGGCCGCGTCGTCATCATCGGCCCAGGCGGGAAAGGCCAGACCAAGGGCCATCGTCAGGGCAATCAGCAAACGGGTCATGTTCATTCCTTTCAGGGGTCAGTTCGGCATCAGTTCGGGGCCACGACCACGCCCCAGGGCTGCTGGCCCACGGGCACGGATTTCACCACCTTCATCGCGGCGACATCGATCACCGAAACGTCGTTCGAATTGCCATTGGTGGTGAACAGAAACTTGTCGTCGGGGGTAAAGCCCATCTGCCAGACGCGCTGGCCGACCAGCAGATAGTCCAGCACCTCGTCGGTGGCGCCGTCGATCACCGCGACGCGGTTCGCCGGGCCCAGCGCGACAAAGACCAAGGCGCCGTCGCGGGTCACGCGCACGCCGACCGGCTGGATCGCC
>JAGPGI010000251.1 GCA_018056045.1 Paracoccus sp. (in: a-proteobacteria) | reverse complement strand
CCCCCGGATCAGCAGGTCGACCTCTGCCGCAGGACGGCTCCAGTCGATCCGCGCCTCGGCCTTGTCGATCTTGGCGGCATAGGTCACGCCCTCGGCTGCCTGCGGCACAGCGGCAAGCGGCAGCCGTGCCAACACATCGACGATCAGATTCGCCCCCATCCCGGCCAGCCGGTCATGCAGATCGGCGGTGGTATCCTCAGGCCCGATGGCGGTGCGGGCCTCGGCCAGAACCGGGCCGGTATCCAGCCCCGCCTCCATCTGCATGATGGCCACGCCGGTTTCCGCATCGCCCGCCATCACCGCGCGATGGATCGGCGCCGCCCCCCGCCAGCGCGGCAACAGCGAGGCGTGGATGTTCAGGCAGCCCAGCCGTGGCGCGTCCAGCACCACCTGCGGCAGGATCAGCCCATAAGCCACGACAACCGCGATATCCGCCCCCAGCGCGGCGAAATCCGCCTGATCCTCGGGCGATTTCAGCCGCTCGGGCACCCGCACCATCAGCCCCAACTCTTCGGCCGCACGCTGCACAGGCGAGGGGCGCGGCTTTTGCCCGCGCCCGGCGGCCCGCGGCGGTTGCGAATAGACCGCGACGACCTCATGCCGCGCGGCAATCGCCCGCAGCACCGGTACCGAAAAATCGGGCGTCCCCATGAAAATCACGCGCATGGCCCGGCCTCTTTCATGTTCAAGTATCCTCTGGGGGTCCGGGGGGCGAAGCGCCCCCGGGGCGGCCTCAACGCCGCGCCAGCTTGTCCGATTTCGCCACCAGCATCTTGCGGCGCAGCGGCGACAGGTGATCGACGTAAAGCTTGCCGTTCAGATGATCGATCTGATGCTGCACGCTGGTTGCCCACAGCCCGACGAAATCGCGCTCCTCGATCTCGCCCTGATCGTTCAGGAAACGCACGGTGACGGCGCGGGGCCGCTCGATCCGGGCCGAGACGCCGGGCAGGTTCGGACTGGCTTCCTCATGGGCGCGCAACTGCACGCTTTCATGCAGCACCTCGGGATTGGCCATGCGCACCGCCTGCCCGCGTTTTTCGGACGCGTCCACCACCGCCAGCCGCTGCATGATGCCGATCTGGGGCGCGGCAAGGCCGACGCCGGGCATGGCCTCCATGGTGTCGATCATGTCGTCCCAGATCATCCGCACGGTTTCGGTGATGGCGGCGACCGGCTCGGCGGCGATATGCAACCGCCGGTCGGAATAGGGCAGGCAGGGGCGGACGGCCATCAGACGTCGCGCCCGCGTTCGCGTTTCAGCTTGACCATCTTGCGGGTGATCATCTGGCGCTTGATCGGGCCCAGATAGTCGATGAACAGCTTGCCATCCAGATGGTCCATCTCGTGCTGGGCGCAGGTGGCCCAAAGCCCGTCGAATTCGCGCTCATGGGTCTTGCCGTCCAGACCCAGCCAGCGGACGCGCACCTCGGCGGGGCGGGTCACGTCGGCGTAATGGTCGGGGATCGAAAGGCAGCCTTCCTCATAGGTGTTCAGCGCCTCGGACCGCCAGGTGATCTCGGGGTTCACCATGACGATGGGCTGGCGCGGCGCCTCGGGGTCTTTTTCGCAATCCATGACGTAAAGCCGCGACAGCACGCCCACCTGCGGCGCCGCCAGACCGACGCCGGGCGCGTCATACATGGTGGCCAGCATATCGGCGGCCAGGGTCTCGATCTCGGGGGTGACGCGGGCCACGGGGTCACACGGCTTTTTCAGCCGCGGATCGGGGTGAAGGAGGATGCTGCGCAATGTCATGCATGTGATCTAGGGCATGGCTTGGCCTTGCGCAACAAGTCGCTATGCTGCCCGGGTGACGAGGAGACAGACCAGAATGGCCAGACCCGATTTCGACGAGATCATCGACCGCACCGGCACCGGCTGCAACAAATGGGACGACATGCAGGCCGTCTATGGCGTGGCGCCCGGCGATGGCATCGCGATGTGGGTCGCCGACATGGACTTCCGCCCGCCCGCATCGGTCCAGCGCGCGGTCGAGGGCATGGCCGCCCATGGCATCTATGGCTATCCCGGCACCAATACCGCCTATACCGAGGCGATCCGCTGGTGGATGGCGCATCGCCATGGCTGGGAGGTCGCGCCGGACTGGATCCTGACCGCGCATGGGCTGGTCAACGGCACCGCGCTTTGCGTCGATGCCTTCACCCGGCCCGGTGATGCGGTGATCCTGATGACCCCGGTCTATCACGCCTTTGCCCGCGTCACCCGCGCTGCGGGGCGTGAGGTGCGGGAATTTCCGCTGGCCAATCTGGACGGCGAATACCGCATGGACTGGCCGGAATGGGAAAAGCTGCTGACCGGCAACGAAAAGATGCTGATCCTGTGTTCGCCCCATAATCCCGGCGGCCGGGTCTGGAGCGCTGATGAGCTGCGCGAGGTCGCCGATTTCTGCGCAGCTCATGACCTGATCCTGGTCTCGGACGAGATCCACCACGATCTGGTCATGCCCGGCGCGCGCCGCCATACGGTGCTGGCGAATGCCGCGCCCGAGGCCGCCCCGCGTCTGGTCACGCTGACCGCCGCCACCAAGACCTTCAATATCGCCGGCGCCCATATCGGCAATCTGATCGTCGCCGATGAGGGGCTGCGCAAGGCGCTGCAGGGGCGGATGATGGCGCTTGGCATCTCGCCGGGGCTGTTTGGGCTTGGCATGGTCGCCGCCGCCTATTCGCCCGAGGGCGCGGAATGGGTCGATCAGCTTGTCGCCTATCTGGACGGCAACCGGCGGCTCTTCGATCAGGGCGTGAACGCGATCCCCGGTCTGCGCTCGATGCCGCTGGAATCGACCTATCTGGCCTGGGTCGATTTCGCCGGCACCGGCATGACGCGCGCCGAATTCACCGCCCGCGTCGAAAAGAATGCCCGCATTGCCGCCAATCACGGCACCAGCTTCGGCCTGGGCGGTGAAAGCTTCCTGCGCTTCAACATCGCCACGCCCCGCGCCCGCGTAGCCGAAGCGGTGGCGCGGCTGCAAGGAGCCTTTGGCGATCTGCAATGAAACGGCTGGGCGGGCTTTTCTCGGCACTGTGCCTTGCGGGACTTGTGGCGGGGCTGTGGATGATCTGGAAGGTCGAACCCACCCCCGTCGTGACACCGCAGCCCGAGGCGCCGCGCGTGCCGGGGCAGGGATGGCAATGGCCCGATTTTCGCCTGCCTGACTTTCGGTTGCCCGAGATATCTCTGCCCGACATCTTTTCGCGCCCGCCCGCGCGTCCCGAAGGCCCCATCGCCTCGCCGGTCGAACGCATACTGGTGGAAAAATCCGCCCGCCGCATGACCGTCTGGCAAAAGGACGGGCCGCCGAAAAGCTTTGATATCGCGCTGGGATTTTCTCCCGATGGCGACAAGTCGCGCGAAGGCGACGGCCGCACGCCCGAGGGCATCTTCCGCATCGACCGGCTGAACCGGCAAAGCAAGTATCATCTGTCGCTGGGCATCGACTATCCGCAGAAACACCATCGCGAGGCGGCGCGCCGCGCCGGCCACAGCCCCGGCGGCGATATCATGATCCACGGCCAGCCGAACCAGATCCCCGAGGGCTATAAGGTCAAGGGCGACTGGACCGCCGGCTGCATCGCCGTCACCAACCCAGAGATCGAGGAAATCTTTGCCCATGCCGCCATCGGCACCAAGGTCGAAATCCGGCCCTGACCCCCGGCCCTGACCCCCGGCACGATCCGGGCACGGTGCATGTCGTGCCGGTCGATCAAAAACACACACCGCGCCAAGGCCTGACGGATCAGCCCCGCCGAGGTCTTTCATGTGCAAATATCCCGGGGTGAATTGGCCGCAGGCCAAGAGGGGCAGCGCCCCTGCCACCGCCCTGCCGGCTCTCTAGAGGCTTCCGAAAACACGAAGGACAAGCGGCAAGGACAGCACGGCCACCAATGTCTGGCCGGTGATGATCCCGGCCATGAGCGAGCCGTCTCCGCCAAGCTGCCGGGTCAGGATATAGGCGGTCGGTGCCGCCGGCACGGCCGAGAAGGTGACGAGGATCAGCGCCTCAAGCCCCTCCAGCCCGAACAGGAACGCAACCGCGAAAGCCAGCGCCGGCATGCCGAAAAGCCGCAAGGCGCCGTTGCGGATCAGGGCAGGCATGTCTTGCCGGAGCATTGCCGGTTGCAGCGCCGCGCCAACACAAAGCAGGCCCAGCGGCAGACTTGCCTGTGCAAGCAGGCCAAGAAAGGCATCCGTCCCGAAGGGCAACCCGATACCGCTGATCGCGACGGCAATCCCGGCAAGGCAGGCAAGGATCAGGGGATTGCGCAAGATCGCCCTGAGCAGAATCGGAAGCTGCCGGCCGGAGGACCCGTCGGTCAGGGCCACGATCGAGAGCACGTTGACAAGGGGCACGGCGACGGCAAGATAGACCGCCGCCCGCGCGACGCCCTCGGGGCCGGCGATGCTGGTGACCACGGCAAAGCCGAGATAGGTGTTGAAGCGGATGATCCCCTGCAGCATGGGGCCAAAGCGCGCGGCGGGCATGGGTGCCAGCCGCCGCATGCCGGTCAGGAACAGGGTCGCGATCAGGATGGTCGCTATGGCCGCGCCGCCCAGCCGCAGCATCTCGGGATCACCGATCGGTGCATTGGCAAGGCTCAGAAACAGCAGCGCGGGGAACATGACGAAATAGTTCATCCGTTCGGCCGCGGGCCAGAATGCCGGCGCCGGAAACCCCGACCTGACCATCGCAAATCCAAGGCAGATGAGGGCAAAAAGCGGCCAGATCGTGAAGAAAAGCACCTGAGAGGTTCACCCCGATATACACCGGCCCGGCCATTCGGCAGGCTCATGATGGCCGATCATTAACCCAGTCGC
>JAGPGI010000250.1 GCA_018056045.1 Paracoccus sp. (in: a-proteobacteria) | reverse complement strand
AACCCGATCCTTGTCGCGCGCAATATCGGCCCCGCCGAGCTGCTGGATTACGGCCGCAAGCTGAAAGGCGTGGTTCTGGAAGAGGGCTCGGTCGGCAGCCACGCCGCCATCGTCGCCCGCGCGCTGGCGATCCCGCTGGTCATTCATGCCGAGCGCATCATTTCCGAGGCGCTGAATGGCGACCCGATCCTTGTCGATGGCGACAGCGGCGTCGTGCATCTGCGCCCCGAGGAAACCGTCGCCATCGCGTTTCGCGACAAGATGGCCATGCAGGCCGAGGCGCAGCAGCGTTATGCCGGGCTGCGCGACCTGCCCGCGACCTCGCGCTGCGGCGAGACGGTCCAGCTTTACATGAATGCCGGGCTGATGGCGGACCTGCCCAGCCTTGACAGTTCGGGCGCCGAAGGGGTGGGGCTGTTCCGCACCGAATTGCAGTTCCTGACCCGCACCCGCGTGCCGCGCCGGGGCGAGCTGGCGGGGCTTTACGCCCATGTGCTGGACAGCGCCCATGGCAAGCCGGTGATGTTTCGCACGCTCGACATCGGCTCGGACAAGGTGCTGCCCTATATGAAGCCGCAGGACGAGCCGAACCCGGCGATGGGCTGGCGCGCGATCCGCGTCGGTCTGGACAAGCGCGGCGTCTTGCGGATGCAGTTGCAGGCGCTGATCCGCGCCGCCGTCGGCAAGCCGCTTTACGTCATGTTCCCTTTCATCACCGAGATGGACGAGTTCGAGGACGCCCATCGCCTGCTGATGGAGCAACTGGCCCGCGAGCAGCGTCTGGGCCATGCCATGCCCTCGGACATCCGGGTCGGCGCGATGCTCGAGACGCCGGCGCTGGCCTTCGCGCCGAAGAAGTTCTTCGAGATGTGCGATTTCATCTCGGTGGGGGGCAATGACCTCAAGCAGTTCTTCTTTGCCGCCGACCGCGAGAATGAGCGCGTGCGGCGGCGCTATGACACGCTGAACACCTCGTTCATCACGCTCCTGGACCAGATCGTGCAACGCTGCAACGCCGCCAATGTGCCGGTCTCGTTCTGCGGCGAGGATGCCGGCCGCCCCATCGAGGCGGTGACATTCGCCGCGCTGGGTTTCCGGCGCCTGTCGATGCGCCCGGCCTCGATCGGGCCGGTCAAGCATCTGATCCGGCGCGTCAATCTGGCGGAGTTGCGGGGCGTGATCGACGAGGGGCGGGCGCGTGGCGACACCAACCTGCGCCGCGCTGTGACCGAGTGGCTGGCGGTTCAGTAAGCCGCGCAAACCCCCTTGCCATCCCGGTGCAGAGGCTCAACACTCGGGTCCGACGGGGATTGCGCCCTGCTCTGGCGCTGATGCCGGAACGGCGCGGCCCCCATTCGCCATGGGCGAGGGCTTTCTGGGGGAATAGAGATGGAAAAGATCTTTTCGGACAATTCGATGAGCATCGGGCGCACGCCGCTGGTGCGGTTGAACCGCGTCACCGAGGGCGCGGGCGCGACCGTGCTGGCCAAGATCGAGGGGCGCAACCCCGCCTATTCCGTCAAATGCCGGATCGGCGCGGCGATGATCTGGGATGCCGAGGAACGCGGGCTGCTGGGCCCCGGCAAGGAAATCGTCGAGCCGACCTCGGGCAATACCGGCATCGCGCTGGCTTTTGTCGCCGCCGCGCGCGGCATTCCGATCACCCTGACCATGCCCGACACCATGAGCGTCGAGCGGCGCAAGCTGATGCTGGCCTACGGCGCGAAACTGGTGCTGACCGAGGGCGCCAAGGGCATGAAAGGCGCCATCGCCAAGGCCGAGGAAATTCTCGCCTCGGACCCTTCGCGCTATGTGCTGATGCAGCAGTTCAACAACCCCGCCAACCCGGCGATCCATGAACGCACCACGGGTCCCGAGATCTTCGAGGATACCGGCGGCCAGATCGACATCCTTGTCGCCGGCGTCGGCACCGGCGGCACCATCACCGGCGTCAGCCGCTATCTCAAGGGCACGCGCGGGCTGGACATGATCTCGGTCGCGGTCGAACCCGAGGCAAGCCCGGTTCTCAGCCAGACCCGCGCCGGCGACCCGGTTCAGCCCGGCCCGCACAAGATCCAGGGCATCGGCGCGGGCTTCGTGCCGCAGGTGCTGGACCTGTCGCTAATCGACCGCATCGAGCAGGTCAGCAATGACGAGGCGCTGGAGATGGCGCGGCGGCTGGCCCGCGAGGAGGGGATTCTGTCGGGGATTTCCTGCGGCGCGGCCACGGTGGCGGCGCTGCGCATGGCGCATCTGCCCGAGAATGCCGGCAAGACCATCGTGGTGGTGCTGCCGGATTCGGGCGAGCGCTATCTGTCCTCGGCGCTGTTCGACGGGGTGTTCGACGCCGCCGGCGCCCCGGTCTGAGGGCCGGGACCCTCAGCCGGCCAGCACCCGCGACATGGCCATGCCGGTCGCGGCCAGCGTCGGCTCAACCACCGGCAGGCCGGTTTGCGCGGCCAGATCGTCGCGGAACCGCGCCATGCCGGCGCAGCCCATGACCAGCACATCGGCGCCGTGGCGGTCGCGCAATTCCAGCCCGATCTCGGTCATCCGCGCCAGCGTGCGCTGATCGTCCGAAAGCTCCGCGACCGTCAGCCCGATGGCCAGATCGGCGGCCAGCCGGTCCAGCACCCCCATGGCGCCGAAATAGCGCAGATGGCGCGGGATCGAGGCGGGCAGGATCGAGATCACCCCGAAACGCGCGCCCATGGTCAGGGCGCTGAGGACGCCGCATTCGGCAATGCCCAGCACCGGGCGACGGCTTTGCTCGCGCAGCGCATAAAGGCCGGGATCGGAAAAGCAGGCGATGACAAAGGCGGCGGCCTCGTCCTCATGCGCGGCGGCGGTGCTGAGCAGCGGCGCGACCACGGCATCGACGTCGCGCTGGCTCTGGATGCCGGGCGGACCTTCGGGCAGCGTCAGGCAGGCGACCGGCGGCGCGCCGGCGATCCGCAGCGGCTCCAGCGCGGCGTCGATGCCGGCCGTGACCTTGGTCAGGCTGTTGGGATTGATGACGAAAATCGTCCCCGGCATGGCAATGTCCTTGTCTGAGAGGGGGTCAGTCCAGTGCGCGGTCCAGCCGCAGCACGGTCGAAAGCAGCAGTTGCGCGCCGTCGCGCGCCTGTTCTTGCGTGATCGATTCCTCGGGCGCGTGGCTGCGGCCATCCAGGCAGGGCACGAAGATCATCCCGATCGGGCCGGTCCGGGCGACGAAAACCCCGTCATGGCCGGCACCACTGGGCAGATCGCGGCTGGCCAGCCCCAGATCCCCGGCCGAGGCGGCAATGGCCTCGCGGATCATCGGCGCGCAGGGGGTCGGCAGTGCGTGGCTGATCTCGCGCCGGGTGACATTCAGGCGAAGCGCCTCGATCCCGGGACGGACCCGATCCATCAGACCGGCGCCAAAGCGGCGCACCGCAGCGTCATCGCCGGACCGGATTTCCAGCGTCATGGTCACCGCGCCGGGCACCGCGTTGGCGGCGTTGGGCGAGACCTCGATATGGCCGATGGTCGCCACCAGCGGCTGCCTCTGGCCCAATGTCGCCCGTGCGGCCTCGCTGGCGGCGCGGATGATCTCGCTGGCGCCGACCAGCGCGTCGTGGCGCAGGTCCATGGGCGTCGCGCCGGAATGGTCGGCGCGCCCGGTCACCGTCCAGCTTTCGCGGCGGATGCCGACGATATCGGTCACGATCCCGACCGGAATGGCGGCGTTTTCCAGCACCCGGCCCTGTTCGATATGCACCTCGAGATAGGCCGCTGTCGCGTCCGGTCCGCGCGCAGCCGAAAACACCGCGCCCGGATCGCCACCGACATAGCGCAGCCCCTCGGCCAGCGTCATGCCGTCGGGGCGCTGCCGGTCCAGATCGGCGGCATCGAGCGCCCCGCCCAAGGCCCGGCTGCCGATGCAGGACAGGCCGAATTCCGAGGGCTCCTCGGCCAGAAAGTCGATCACTTCCAGCGGATGGCGCAGGGTATGGCCGGCCTCATGCAGGGTCTGGGCGACCTCAAGCGCGCAGAGCACGCCCAGCACCCCGTCATAGCGCCCGCCCGCGGGCACGGTGTCGGAATGCGACCCGGTCAGGATCGGGCGCAGCGCCGGCTCCGACCCTGCGGCGCGGCCGATCAGATTGCCGCCCGCATCGATCCCGGGCGTCAGCCCGGCATCGGCGAAGGCCTTGGCCAGCCAGTCCCGCCCAGCGAGGAAACGGGGGCTGAAGGACCGCCGCGTCCACGGGCGGTCGGGGTCGGTGATGGCGGCCAGATCCTCCAGCCGCCGCCACAGTCGATCCGCGTCGATGCGCATGGATCACACCGCCGCCGGACGCAGGAACATGCCGTCGCCGGGCTGGTTGACGATCTGTTCGCCGTCATAGGCCAGCTGTCCGCGCACATAGGTCGCCGCCACCCGGACGCTGAATTCGCGCCCCTCGAAGGAGCTCCAGCGCACCGCCGAGAAGCTGCGCGACGGGTCATGGACGAAACGCCCGGGCTCCAGCACGACGATGTCGGCGTCCTTGCCGGCGGCCAGCGCGCCCTTGTCGGCGAGCTGGAAGCAGCGCGCCGGACCCTCGGACAGTTGCTTGACAACCATGGTCGGCGAAATCCCGTGTTCCTCGCAGCCGGTCCAGAAGGCGGGCAGCAGGGTCTCGATCCCCGGACCGCCCGAGGTATTGGCGAAGATGTTCTCGTTGCCCTTTTTCTCGAGCCCCCAGGAGACGTGATCCGACGAGACGAAATCGCAATGCCCGGCGGCGATATGGCCCCAGAGCAGTTCGGTTTCCGCCTTGGACCGGATCGGCGGGTAATGTTTGATCTTGGCGCCGAAGCGGGCCAGATGCTCGTCCTCG
>JAGPGI010000014.1 GCA_018056045.1 Paracoccus sp. (in: a-proteobacteria) | reverse complement strand
GGCGGCGG
The DNA here is from genome assembly GCA_018056045.1 of Paracoccus sp. (in: a-proteobacteria). Classification (GTDB taxonomy): domain Bacteria; phylum Pseudomonadota; class Alphaproteobacteria; order Rhodobacterales; family Rhodobacteraceae; genus Paracoccus. Next base: position 16,387 of record JAGPGI010000014.1, on the reverse strand, counting down.
CACGGGCGGCAGATGTGGCGGGCGTGCGGGCCAGTCAGCAGGATATGGCGGGCCATGGTATGCCCGTCAAATGGCTTGATCGCGGTGAAATCGCGCGCCTGACCGGCCATAACCTTTATCACGGTGGTTTTCTGGATCGGCGTGGCGGCGATCTGGAGCCTTTGCGCTATTCCTACGGGCTTGCAAAGGCGGCCGTCTCGGCAGGGGCAGAAATTTTCGGCGACAGTCGGGCGCGACAGATGGCCCGCGAGGGCGCGCAATGGCGCATCACCACCGCAGGCGGCACTTTGATCGCGGATCGGGTGCTGGTCTGCTGCAACGGCTATGCTGACGAGCTGGTTCCGGGGCTGAAACAGTCGGTGGTGCCGGTCTTCAGCTCTGCGCTCGCAACCGCCCCTCTGCCTGCGGCTCTGGCCGAAAAGATCATGCCGGGGCGTCAGGTTCTCTACGAATCCGGGCTGGTGACCGTCTATTACCGGGTGGATGCGCAGAACCGGCTTATCCTGGGCGGGCGTGGTCCGATGCGCCCGATCTCGCAGCCCTCTGCTCTGCGCCCGATTGCAAAACATGCGCACAGGCTGTGGCCGGATCTGTCCTCTGTCGGCTGGCAGGCGGCCTGGAACGGGCGCGTGGCTGTCACGACCGACCATCTGCCGCATCTGCAACAGCCCGCCGAGGGCCTTGTTACGATGGGTGGCTATAATGGTCGCGGCGTGGCTTTGGCCACCTCGATGGGGCGGGCACTTGCACCCTTCCTTGCGGGCGGGATCGACGCAATCGATCTGCCTTTGCCGGTCTCGCCTTTGCGGCCGATCAGGTTCCACAGTTTCTGGCCAATAGGTGCCCATGCGACCATTGCATGGTCCCGGCTGAAAGCATCGCTCGCGCGCTAGACCTTTCGCGCAACCCGCAGAAAACTAATGCGCTCTCTGGGGCGTGACGGATGATATTCAGGATCTGAGGACCAATACCGTGAACATTCCGCTGAACATTGGCACGGACGCCACCCTTTCGGCCACACTGCCGGAGGTGCTCCTGAATCCCGCGCGCCATCTGGCGACCGGCACCGACCCCGATCTTGGCCTCGGGCGGCTTTTGCCGCGCGGCACCGGCAGGGCCGTGACAGGGGCGGCCTTTGTCATCCTCCTTGTGAAGGGCCGGCTCACCCTGGCAGGGGCGGGCGAAGATGCCGGGCTGATCGCAGGACAGGTGGCGGTGCGGGTCAATGCCGGTGTCGCTCTTTCCTGGGAGGCAGATGATGCCTGTGAGATCGTCGTGATCTCGCATCTCGCCATCGCCGGGGAGGACGCGCTTTCGCGGGTTGACCTGCGCAGCGCCATGAGCCCCTCTGTGAGCCCGCAGGCTTCGGTGCTGCTGTCCGAAGCGCCACAGTGCCGGAATGCGGTGTTGCGCGATGCCTCCGGCCTGACCTACGGGCTGTGGGAGGCTACGCCCTATGCGCGCCGGGGCGTCGTGATGGCCTTCAGTGAAGTGATGTATCTGCTGGAGGGGAGTGTCACGCTTTCCACCCCCGATGGTCGTGCCTTTACCTTCGCTGCGGGCGATGTGCTTCTCGCGCCCGAAGGCGCTGAACTGGCTTGGGAAAGCCCGAAAACAGTGCAGAAGTTTTACCTATCTGTAAGTCGTTGAAAGCGGGGCATGCCAAACGACTCTGACGGCATCAGAACCCTCGCAGATGTCGAAAATATCGAAAGGTGAGTCGTGGTGACCGTAACGGTGGTTAGAGGCAAAATTGTCCTGAAATGCGCTGCATAAGGTTGGAGATGACGAAGCTCTCGCTAGCAACTTCTGTGGTTGCCGCCCATTGTGCAAGGGCGGCACTGCTTGACCTGGTTCGGATGAACTTCGAAATCCAGCGCAAGTTCGATCATGTCTTGTCCGCCCAGCAGCTCCTCAGCCGTGCATCACGCCACGTGACTGATTGATCAATCAGATTTGTTGACAGCCTGTCAGGCTGGGATAATCTGGATCTCACGGCCTGCTGTCAGTGTGGTGCGCGAAGCAGGGGCCAGAGAACGGGTACCGAGAGCATGGCCGTTCCCTGGAGCCGTGGCATCCGCATGGCGCGGGAAGGCCGGACGACGGCGGCGGTCGCAACAATCTAGGGGGAAGAAATCGATGCAAATTTTACGCACCAACCAACGCTCGCGGATCTACGGATCGGCGTCGGCCCTGGCGCTCAGCCGGAGGGGCTTTCTCGGCGCCGCCGGTCTGACCTTGGGCACGATGGCGCTGCCGAGCGCCGTCCTTGCGCAGGGCGCAGCGCTCCAAGGGGGTCGGCTTCGCTATGGCGTCCATGACGGCTCGCAGCAGGATTCGCTGGAACCTGGAAGCTGGACCACAGTGATGTCCGGCGCGGCCTTCAATGGCGCTTTGTGCAATAATCTGGTGGAGCTACTGCCGGATGGCACGCTGGCAGGCGATCTGGCCGAAAGCTGGGAAGCGGACGAGGGCGCGATCCGATGGACCTTCACTCTGCGCAAGGGCGTCACATTCCATGATGGCCGTCCGTTCACCCCGGAAGATGCCCGCCAGTCCCTGCTGCACCATATGGGGGAAGGCAGCACTTCGGGCGCCTTGGGCATTGTCAGCCAGATCGCAGATATCGCGGTCGAGGGCGAAGACCGCTTGATTGTCACCCTGGCCAAGGGCAATGTTGACTTCCCCTATCTTCTTTCCGACTTCCATCTCTCGGTCTTCCCGGCCAAAGAGGGCGGTGGCATCGAATGGGAAAGCGGCATCGGCACCGGCGCCTTCAAGCTTGTTAGTTTCGAGCCGGGCGTCGCAGTCAGCATGGTCCGCAACCCCGAATACCACAAACCGGGTCTGCCGCATTTCGATGAGGTCGAGTTCATCGTGATCTCGGACCGGTCGGCGAGGCTTAACGCGCTTCTGACCGACGAAGTAGATGTGATCGAGGATGTCGACATCCGCAATGTCGGCCTGATCGAGTCGAACCCGGAGCTGGCGATCCTTCGCACCCCCAGCCTGCGCCATCTTACCTTCGACATGAACTGCCAGGTTGCGCCTTTCGACAATCCGGCAGTGCGCAAGGCGCTGAAGCTCAGCATCGACCGCGAGGATATCATCGCCAAGGTCTTCCTTGGCGAGGCCGAGGCCGGCAATGACAATCCTGTCGCCCGCATCATGCCTTACTGGGTCGAGACCCCACCGGAATACAACTATGATCCCGAGGCCGCCAAGGCGCTGCTGGCCGAGGCGGGGATCGAAAGGCTGGTCGTCGATCTTTCCGTGGCGGATTCTGCCTTTCCCGGTGCGGTCGAAGCCGCGGTCCTGTTCCAGGAACATGCGGCGAAGGCCGGGATCACCATCAATCTGGTCCAGGAGGCCGATGACGGCTATTGGGACAATGTCTGGCTGGTCAAGCCCTTCAATGCCTCGGACTGGTATGGGCGGGTGACGCAAGACTTGCTGTTCTCGACCTCCTACACATCCGAAGCGCCCTGGAACAATACCGGCTTCAAGAACGCCCATTTCGACGCATTGCACGCGGCCGCGCAGTCCGAGACGGATGAGGCGACACGGGCCGGGCAATATGCCGAGATGCAGCAGATCCTGCACGATGAGGGCGGCGTCATCACCATTGCCTTCGTTAGCTGGCGCCTGGCCATGACCCGCAACATCGGCCATGGCGCGGTCGGAGGAATTCTGCCCGCCGACAACCACCGCTGCGCCGAACGCTGGTGGCGGACGGACGTGTAAGTCCCTCCTCGACGCTTGCGCGCCCGGAGAGCCTCGCCCGAAGCGAAGCTTTCCGGGACGAGGTTGGCGCATGACGATGGGATAAGTTCACTTCGATCCGGTGGTATCCCGCCCGCGCGCTCTGAGGGTATCACGCGTCGGCGGGGGATCTGACCGGGCCGGGCATCACGCGCAGTCCCAGGGCAGCGCGGTTGGCCTCCAATGTGCGGAACTCCTTCAGCAGCCAGTCATTCACCCGTTGCACCGCCGGGCGGCGCAGCGCCGTGCGGCGGGCGACGAGGTGGTAGGAGGATCCGGTCTCTAGCAGGCTGCCCCCGGCGGGCACCAGGCCGCCTGTCAGCATCTCCTCCGCGACGACATGCCACCAGCCGAGCGCTACCCCTTGGCCCTTGATCGCCCCCTGGATCACCAGCGCGTAATCCGTGAAGCCAAGCTCCGTGGTCTCGCGCACCGATCCCAGATCCAGCGTCGCAAGGAAATTCGGCCAGGGAATCCTCATCTTGCCCATCAGGCTGGCCAGCACCTGACCGTGCAGTCCCTTTGGCCCGTCGATCGGCCCATGCGCGGCCAGATAGGCGGGGCTGCAGACCGGGATCACCGCCTCGGCCGCTAGGGGCCAATGCTCCACCTCCTCGCCTTCGCCCATGGAATAGCGCACGCCGATGTCGGCGGAGCCCAACCTGCCGTAGGGTTCGCCATGGATCAGGTCCAGCCGCATGGTCACGCCGGGCACATCCCCCCGGAACCGGTCGAAGCGTGGCATCAGCCAGTGGATCGCGAAGGCTGAGGTGACGGAAAGCGTCACCACATCCGCCTCGTGCTGGCGGTTCTGGATCTCGTTCACCGCATCCTCGATTCGGTCGAAGCCTTCGCGGACGGCGCGCTGCAACAGCCGACCGTCCTCGGTCAGCTCCAGCCCGGTGGATTTGCGCTGGAACAACGCGGTGCCCAGATGCTGCTCCAGCCGCCGCACCATTCGGCTGATCGCGGGCTGGGTCACGTTGAACTCACGAGCGGCGAGGGTGAAGTTCAGATGGCGGGCCGAAGCCTCGAACATGAACAGCGATCCCGAGGAGGGCAGTCTGGTACGCAGGGGCATGGGATATCCGGTTCATACTTCAGTTTATGTCGATACTACAATTACTGACCGATACAACAGATAATCCGCTGATATGCTGACCTGAGATATGGCCGTATCCCGGCCCAGCCAGAAGGACATGTCGCGATGTCTACCAGCTTTCGCCTCCTCTTTTCGCCGCAGCGCCTGCGGAATTGCGAGATCCGCAACCGCATCCTTTCGACCGGGCATCAGACCTATCTGGCCAAGGGGAACATGCCGCAGGACGATTTCATCGCCTATCACGAGGCGCGGGCGCGCGGCGGGGTGGGGCTGATCGTGAACGAGTCGGCGCGGTTCCATGAAAGTTCGGTGGGCGAGGCGCCGGATCTGACGATCCTGACCGATGATGCGATCCCGCATTACGCAAGGCTGGCCGCTGCGGTGCAGCGCCATGGCGCGAAGATCTTCGGTCAGCTGTCGCATTCCGGTCGGGTCTCGCGGCGGATGAGGGACGGGATGCGCGGGGTGGTCTATGCGCCTTCCCCGCTGCCTGAAAACCGTTTTCAGACCATCCCGCGCGAGATGCCGACCGATATGGTGGCCGAGGTGATCGAGGCCACCGCCCAAGGCGCGCGCCGCTATGCCGAGGCGGGCTATGACGGGATCGAGCTGATGGCCAGCCATGGCTTGCTCTTCGCCCAGTTTCTGAACCCTAGTTCCAACCGGCGCGAGGACATCTATGGCGGCTCGCCGGAGAACCGCCTGCGTCCCCTCCGTGAGGCGTTGCTGGGCGTGCGCCGCGCGGTCGGGCCGGATCTAGTGGTGGGGCTGCGGATCTCGGCCGATGAAGATGACACCGGCGGGATGGACCGGGATCTGGTGCTGGAGATCTGCCGCAACCTGACCGGCGAAGGGTTGGTCGATTACATCAACACCACCTTTGGGACCATGGCGGCGATGGGCGGGTCGATCCATGTCGTGCCGCCGATGGAGATCGCTCCTGGCTATGTCGCCCCCAATGCGGCGGCGATCAAGGCCGTGGTGCCGGTGCCGGTCTTCGTGGCCGGGCGGATCAACCAGCCGCAGATCGCCGAGGGGATCCTTGCCGCCGGGCAGGCAGATATGTGTGGCATGACCCGCGCGCTGATCGCCGATCCGGAGATGCCGAACAAGGCGCGTGAGGGGCGCTTGGACGTGATCCGAGCCTGCATTGGCTGCAATCAGGGCTGCATCGGGCATTTCCACGCCGGGAATTCGATCAGCTGCATTCAGAACCCCTCGACCGGGCGCGAGCTGCGCCTGCCTCCGGTCCAGCCCACGGACCGGTCGCTGCGGGTGCTGGTGGCGGGGGGTGGGCCTGCCGGGTTGACGGCGGCGGTGACGGCATCCGAGATGGGCCATCAGGTCGTGCTGGCCGAGGCCGGGCCGCAGCTGGGCGGGCAGGCGCTTCTGGCACAGATGCTGCCGGACCGGGCGGAGTTCGGCGGGCTGGTGACCAACCTGACCCAACGCCTTTCGCACCTGCAGGTGGAAGTGCGGTTGAACAGCCAAGTCACCGCCGCCATGGTGGCCGAGATTGCCCCGGATACGGTGCTGGTCGCCACCGGCTCCGCCCCGGTCGATATGGAGGTTGTGGGGGCCGAACCCGCCAATCCCGTCGATGCGCAGGACGTCCTGACCGGCACGGCCACCCCGGGCGCCCGAGTGATCGTTGCCGATTGGCGCGGCGACTGGATCGGGATCGGTCTGGCGATGCTGTTGCAACGGCGCGGCCATCACGTCCGGCTGGCGGTCAACGGCATCTGCGCCGGGATGAACCTGCAGCAATATGTCCGCGACCATTGGGCCGGACAACTCCACGCCGCGGGCATTCAGGTCATCCCCTATGCCCGGATCTACGGCGTCGACGGCGACACCGCCTATTTCCTGCATGCTGCCAGCGCCGAGCCGATGGTACTGTCCGATGTCGACACCGTCGTCCTTGCCTCGGGCCACGCGCCCGACACCGCGCTGGAGCGCGAGTTGCGCGCGACGGGCCTGCCTTTCACCACCTTGGGCGACGCGACCATCGCCCGCAGCGCCGAGGAGGCGGTTTATGACGGCCATAGCATAACGCGCGCGTTCCTCTCTGGCCTCGCCTCCGCATCAACAGGGATCTGACATGACCGATCTTTCCGCCTTGCTGCGCCCCGGCAGCATCGCCCTTGTCGGCGCCAGCCCCAAGCCGGACAGCTTCGGCGCTAACCTGCTGCGCTCGATCCGCTCCTTGGGATATGAGGGCGGGGTGCATCTGGTGAACCCGCGCTACGATTCGATCGACGGCCAGCCCTCCCATGCGGCGATCCCCGACGGCACCGATTGCGCAGCCTTCGTTCTGGGCGATGCGCTACTGGTCGATGCGGTTGAGGCAGCGGCGCAGCGGGGCGTGAAGGGCGCGGTTCTTTTTGGGCGCGCGCATGGCGAGACGGCCGAGGGTCTGCCCCGGGCCGAGGCGATCCGGGGCATCGCGGCCCGCGCCGGGATGGCGATCTGTGGTGCGAATTGCATGGGCTTCGTCAACCTGCGTGACCGGCTGCAAGTGACCGGCATGCCTTTCAAGGCGCTGCACGCCCCCTCGGGCGTGGCACTGATCTCGCATTCCGGCTCCACCTGGTCTGGATTGGTGGGCAACCGGCGCCAGATGGGTTTTGACGTCGCCGTCTCGGCCGGGCAGGAGCTGGCGACGACGGTGGTGGATTACATCCGCTATTTCCTGACCCAGCCCGAGATCCGCGTCATCGCCTGCGTACTGGAGACGGTCCGCGACCCGGAGGGCTTCATTGCGGTCACCCGGCAGGCGCGCGAGCAGGGCGTGGCGATCATCGCTCTGAAACTGGGCCGCAGCGCCGCGGGCAAGCATTTCGCCATCTCGCATTCCGGCGCGCTTTCCGGCGCAAACGCCGCCTATGACGCGATCTTCGCGCGGCAGGGCGTGCTGCAGGTCTACACGCTGGACGAACTCTTGGACACCGCCGAGCTGCTGGCCCTGCCGCGCCGGATGGTGGCGCCCGGTATCGCCCTGGGCACCGACTCGGGCGGAGAGCGGCAGCTGATCACCGATCTGGCCGCCGACCAGGGCCTTGGCTTTGCGGAAATGGCGCCGGAGACCCTGGCCAAGGTGCAGGATATGCTGGACCCCGGCATGGAGGCAGCCAACCCGCTGGATTACTGGGGCGATGGCGGGGACATCATGGCCCCGGTACTGACCGCTATGGCCGAAGACCCGGGCGTCGGCATCGTGGTCATGGCGACCAACCTGCCGCCCAATCGAAATTTCTCGGAAATGTCGGCAGCGGCGATCCGCAAGGTCCATGCGGCGACCGACAAGCCCGTGGCGCTGATGGGCAATATCTCCACCACAATCTCGCCCGAACTCGCGGCCGAGCTGCGGGGCAGGGGGATCGCCGTGCTGATGGGCAGCGCCAGCGGCCTTGCGGCACTGGCGCATCTGCAGGCCTGGCACCTTGGCCCTCTGGCCGACAATGCCACAGCCCTGCCTTTGCCCGCCGCAGCGGAAGCGATCCTCGACGGCGGCGGTATGGACAGCCTGCGCAGCGCCGAAGGCTTCCAGATCCTGGAAAGCGCCGGCATCCCCTGCGCCCCCTTCGCCGAGATCCGCACCCCCGGCGACCTGGCCACTTTCGCCGCCCGCCATTGCCTGCCGATCGTGCTGAAGATCGACGATGCCGCCATCGCCCACAAATCCGAGCTCGGCGGCGTGATCCTGGGCCTGCGCACCCTGGCTGAGGCGAACTCGGCCCTTGGCACCCTGCGCTGCCGCCACCCCAAGGCGCCGATCATCGCCCAGACCATGGCCGAAGGCACCGAGCTGATCCTGGGCATGACCACCGATCCCGACTTCGGCCCGCTGATCACGCTCGGCCTTGGCGGCGTCTTCACCGAGGTTTTTCGCGATACCGTCTCGCTGATCCCACCTATCTCCCCGGGGGCGGCGCTCAAAGCCTTGCAAGGCCTGAAAGGCTACCCGCTTCTGACCGGAGCGCGGGGCCGCAAGCCTGCCGATCTGGACGCCCTTACCACTCTTATCGCCCGCTTCAGCGCCTTCGCGGTGGGGGCGAAGGACCGGATCGCCGAGATCGAGATCAACCCGGTTCTGGCCGGTCCCGATGGGGCCGTCGCCGTGGACTGCATCGCCCTGAAGAAAGCCGCCAAGAATGCCTGACTATGAAACAATCCGCGTCGAGATCACCGAGACCGGGATCGCCCATATCATCCTGAATCGCCCCCGGGTGCTGAACGCCATCAACTCGGTCCTGATGCGCGAAGTGACCGATGTGCTTCGGGGCTTGCAACACGACTCCCAGATCCGCTGCTTCATCCTGTCGGGCGAGGGACGGTCCTTCTCGGCCGGGTTCGACCTGAAGGAATCCGCCGCGGCCGGGGACCGCACCGTCAGCGACTGGCGCCGCGTGCTGGAGGCGGATTTCGATTTCGTCATGCAGTTCTGGGACTGCCCCAAGCCCACGATCTCGGCCATCCACGGCCATTGCATCGGTGGCGGGCTGGAGCTGGCCGTGGCCTGTGACATCGCCATCGCCGACGAGACCGCGATCTTCGGCGAACCGGAAGTGCGCTTCGGATCGGGCATCGTGGCGATGGTCCTGCCTTGGGTGGTGGGGCCGAAACACGCCAAGGACATGCTGCTGACCGGCAACGACCAGACCACCGCCGCCCGCGCCGCCGAGATTGGCCTTGTCACCGAAACGGTCGCCACAGGCCGCCATGTCGCACGGGCCTTCGAGAAGGCACAGGAGATCGCCTTGGCCGCGCCTCTTTCGGTCGAACTCACCAAACGCGCCATCAACCGCAGCTTCGACATGCGCGGCATGCGGATGGCCTTGCTGGCGGCAGTGGAGACTGACATCGTGATCGAAACCTCCGGCGGGCCGGAACGGTCGGAGTTCAACCGCATCCGCAAGGAACAGGGCCTGAAGGCGGCGATCGACTGGCGCAACAGCCGCTGATCTATCGGTGAAACCGGCAGCAGCCTTGCCATCCCAGATCCGGGGCTGCAGCGCGATGTGAATGCGCGCCGCTACTCCGGGCAACGTGCCGTCCGGTGGCATTGCTGCCAGGTCCCGATGCAATCGTGCTGCTTTCACGACGGAGGGTGCGGGGGCTGTCAGAGGCATCTCAATGCACGACGCCCCCTCAGGGTCAGATGTTCATCCCCTGGGGTGGCTGTTGAACAGCAGGCCGCCACGCGCACGCGGGAATCCGTACCCGTGGACCATCACGAGGTCGATAGCATCCGGCCCGTCAGCGAAGCCCTCTTCCACGATCTGCCGTCCTTCATCTGCCATGGCTTCGATGAGCTGTTTCGCGATGGCCTGCGGATCGGCAGGGTTTTCCCCTCCAGCCCCCAGCAGCTCGGCGACTACGGGAGAGATCTTCGGATGCCGATCACCCGACGCATAGTCAAACCAACCGGCGCCGGTCTTTTGGCCCAGCCGCCCAGCCCGGACCAGACGGTCGGCCAGCATCTCGGGCACCGGCTCGCCCCGCGCGCGCGCCGCCTCGCGGATGCGGAAGGCGATGTCGAGCCCGGCCATGTCCTGCATCTCGAACGGACCCATGGCGAAGCCGAAGCCGCGCATGGCGGCGTCGATCCCGGCGGGCGCCTGGCCCTCGCGCAGCAGCGTCTCGGCCTCGGCCCGATAGCGTTTGATGATCCGGTTGCCGATGAACCCTTCGCAATTGCCCGCCCGCACCGGAATCTTGCCAAGTTGCCGGGCCAGAGTGAAGGCGGTGGCAAGCGTTTCCGGCGAAGTTGCAGTCAGCGGCACAATCTCCAGCAGTTTCATCACTTGAGCCGGGCTGAAGAAATGCAACCCGATGCAGCGTTCGGGGTGGGCCAAGCCGTCGCAGATCGCTTCGGGGTCCAGGTATGAGGTGTTGGTCGCAAGGATCGCGTCGCGGCGGCAGATCTGTGCCAGGCCGGCGAAGACCTCGCGCTTGACTGCCAGATCCTCGAACACCGCCTCGATCACCAGATCGCAGCTCGCCATGCCTTCCAGCCCGACCGAGGGCATGACGCGGGCCAGTTGCTCCGCCGCCTCGGCCGCGCTGTGCATCCCGCGCTTCACCTGAGCCGCGAGGACCCCTTCCAGCAGGTCCATCGCGCGCGTCAGGCTGTCACCGTCGCGTTCGGACAGCGCCACGCGCAGCCCGGCATTGGTCAGCGCCGCCGCGATGCCCACGCCCATGGTGCCGCCCCCGACGACACCCACCTCTAGCACCGGGCGACGGATCACATCCTTCAGCCGCCCCGGGCTGGTGGCCGCGCGTTCGGCGAAGAACAGATGACGCAGGGCGGCGGCCTCGGGCGAGGCGCGCAGTTCAAGGAAGATCACGCGCTCGCGCCGCAGCCCTTCGGTCCGGCCATTCTCGATCCCGTGCCGCACAGCCTCAAACGCGCGGAGAGGGGCGGTGGTGCCCTTGGCCTCGCGCGTGATGCGGGCCTGGGAGTCGTCCCAGAAAGTGGCATCCGGGCGGCCCGGCTCTGCCGGGGGGCGCAGGGGGGGCAGGGAGCGGGCGAAGTTCATGGCTTCCTCGATCAGCGCGCCGCGCAGGATCGCGTCGACGAGGCCCAGTTGCAGCGCCTCATGCGCCGCGATCCGCCGCTTGCCGGTGACGACGGGAAGTGCGGCCTCGACCCCGATCAGCCGGGGCAGGCGTTGCGTCCCGCCCGCGCCGGGGATCAGGCCCAGTGTCACCTCGGGCAGGCCGAATTGCGCGGCGGGGGCGGCAAGGCGCCAGGCGCAGCCGAGGGCAAGCTCCGCCCCTCCGCCCAGGGCCAGACCGTTCACCACCGCGATCCAGGGCTTCTTTGCAGCTTCGATCCGGGCAATTACGTCGGGAAGATGGGGCGGTGCGGGGGGCGCGTCGAACTCGGTGATATCGGCGCCGCCGACGAACAGCTTTCCGGCGCCGGTCAGAAGAACGGCACGTATCTGCGGATCGGCGTCGAGTTCCTCCGCCAGCGCCAGCAGGCGGCTGCGCACCGTCGCGCCGAGGGCGTTCACCGGCGGGTTGTCGATGGTGACCAGCGCGAGGTCGCCGTGGCGGGTCAGGGTGACGGTCATCGCGCGCTCTCCAGGATCAGGGCTATGCCCTGTCCGACGCCGATGCACATGGTGCAAAGTGCGTAGCGTCCCCCGCGCCGTTCCAGCTCATGCAAAGCGGTCAGGCCCAGCCGGGCGCCCGATGCCCCCAGCGGATGGCCGATGGCGATGGCACCGCCGTTGGGGTTCACATGGGGGGCATCGTCGGGCAGGCCCAACTCGCGCAAAACGGCCAGGCCCTGCGCCGCGAAAGCCTCGTTCAGCTCGATCACATCCATGTCCTGAAGTGTCAGCCCGGTGCGGGCCAGCAGGCGGCGCACGGCAGGGACGGGGCCGATGCCCATCACCCGTGGCGCCACGCCTGCCGCGACCATCCCCACGACCCGCGCGCGGGGGTTCAGGCCATGGGCCTTCACCGCCGCATCAGAGGCAAGCAGCAGCGCCGCGGCCCCGTCGTTCACGCCCGAGGCATTGCCTGCCGTCACCGATTTCCCTGCGTCGTTCAGGGGCTTCAGCTTGGCCAGCTGATCGGCCTGCGTCTCGGGCCTCGGGTGCTCATCGCGGTCGAAGACCAGCGGATCGCCCCGGCGCTGCGGCAGGGTGACCGGCACGATCTCCTGATCAAACCGCCCGGCGGCCTGCGCCGCGCCCCAGCGTTGCTGGCTGCGCAGGGCGAAGGCGTCCTGATCCTCTCGCGACACTCCCAAATCCTGCGCCACGTTGTCCGCCGTCTCAGGCATCGAATCGGTGCCGTAGCGCGCCTGCATCGCCGGGTTGACGAAGCGCCAGCCGATGGTCGTGTCCTCGATCACCGCTTTGCGGCTGAAGGCGGCATCTGCCTTGGGCATCACGAAGGGCGAGCGGGTCATGTGCTCCACCCCGCCCGCGATGACTAGATCGGACTCGCCGGTGCGCAGCGCGCGGGCGGCCTGGCCGATCGCCTCCAACCCCGAACCGCAGAGGCGGTTGACCGTCACGCCGGGAACGGTTTCCGGTAGGCCCGCGAGCAACAAAGCCATGCGTGCGACGTTGCGATTGTCCTCGCCCGCTTGGTTGACGCAGCCATAGATCACGTCGTCCAAGAGGGCAGGGTCCAGGCCCGGATGCCGTGCCATCAGCGCGGCTAGGGGAATCGCCGCCAGATCGTCGGCCCGCACCTGGGCTAGCGCGCCACCATGACGGCCGAAGGCCGTGCGCAACCCATCCACGATCCATGCATTCGCCATCCCGCACTCTCCTTCGTATCCTGTCCTCAGCCTATAACCGCTCCGAGGGCCTATGCAACATTCCTGATTGATCGGGCAATCAGAAATGTTGACAAGCCGGGAGCGCCGCTTTACTAAATGGGGGGCGCCGATCGGTGCGACGGATGACAGACAGGGCGCACGGCGCGCCCGGAGGAGGCTTCGATGGCGGATGGAACGACGGCTGCGGTTCGGGATCATGTGCTGCTTCCAGCACAAGAGATGGCGAAGCTAGGCCGGTCGGAGCAGCCGGTACTGATCCATGCCGAAGGGATATATGTCTACGCAGAAGGCGGGCGGCGGCTTATCGACGGCCCGGCGGGCATGTGGTGCGCGCAGGTGGGTTACGGTCGGCGCGAGATCGTGGATGCCATGGCGGAGCAGGCGATGACGTTGCCCTATGCCTCGCCTTGGTACATGGCGACCAGCCCCTCGGCCCGGCTGGCCAAGAAAATCGCTTCGCTGACACCGGGCGACCTGAATCGGGTGTTCTTCACCACTGGGGGAAGTACCGCCGTGGACTCGGCCCTGCGGTTCTCCGAGTTTTACAATAACGTGCTGGGGCGGCCGCAGAAGAAGCGGGTCATCGTGCGCTTCGACGGCTATCACGGGTCCACCGCTCTGACCGCCGCCTGCACCGGCCGCATCGGCAACTGGCCGAATTTCGACATTGAACAGGACCGGATCTCCTTCCTGTCCAGCCCCAACCCCCGCCACGCGGGCAACCGCACGCAGGAAGCCTTCCTCGACGATCTGGTCCAGGAGTTCGAAGACCGGATTGAGGCCTTGGGCCCCGACACTATCGCCGCCTTCCTAGCCGAGCCGGTGCTAGCCTCGGGCGGGGTGATCATTCCGCCCGCAGGCTACCACGCGCGATTCAAGGCCATCTGCGAGAAACATGACATCCTATATATTTCGGATGAGGTGGTGACGGGCTTCGGGCGCTGTGGCGAATGGTTCGCCTCGGAGAAAGTCTTCGGAGTCACACCGGACATCATCACCTTCGCCAAGGGCGTGACCTCGGGCTATGTGCCGCTGGGGGGGCTTGCGATCTCGGAAAAGGTCCTAGCGCGAGTCTCGGGCGACAACGCCAAGGGCAGCTGGTTTACCAACGGCTACACCTACACCAACCACCCCGTCGCCTGCGCCGCCGCCTTGGCGAATATCGAACTGATGGAGCGCGAGGGTGTCTTGGAAAACGCCCGCACCATGGCCGAGCATTTCGTGGCCGGCCTGCGTTCGCTGACCGATCTGCCGGGCGTGGCAGATGTGCGCTCGGTCGGGCTGGTGGGGTGCGTGCAATGCATGCTGGACCCGTCCAATGCCGATGGCACCGCGGCGGACAAGGCCTTCACGCTGGAGATCGACGAGCGCTGCTTCGAACTTGGCCTGATCGTGCGGCCCTTGGGCGATCTCTGCGTCGTCTCGCCTCCCTTGGTGATCACCAAGGAACAGATCGACGACATCATCGCCATCATGCGCCAAGCAATCACCGAGGTCAGCGCGAAACATGGCCTCGGCGCCAAAGTGGACGCGTAAGCGCCGGATCACAAAAACCAACAGGAAAAGACATGTTGCAAACCATCGACTGGCAGGCCCGAGCCAAATCGGCGCATTTTCCGAACCGCCCCTTCATCGACGGGGCCTATGTCGACAGCCTCTCCGGCGAGACCTTCCCCTGCATCTACCCGGGCGACGGGCGCCTCCTGATCGACGTGGCGTCGTGCAATGACGCGGATGTGGACGTGGCGGTGAAATCGGCGCGCAAGGCGTTCAACTCCGGTGTCTGGTCCCGCATGGCCCCGGCGGACCGCCGCCGCATCCTGCTGAAATTCTCGGAACTGATCCTGACGAACCGCGAAGAGCTGGCGCTACTGGAAACCCTGAACGTCGGCAAGCCGATCACCAATGCCTACAATGGCGACGCGGTCAGCGCTGCAGCCTGCATCGCCTGGTATGCCGAGGCCATCGACAAGATCTATGGCGAGGTCGCGGCCACCGCGCATGACATGACCACGCTGGTGGTGCGCGAGCCGCTGGGGATCGTGGCGGCGGTGGTGCCGTGGAACTACCCGATGTCCATGGCCGCCTGGAAACTCGGCCCCGCTTTGGCGACCGGCAATTCGGTCATCCTGAAGCCCGCCGAACAGTCGCCGTTCACCGCGCTGAAATTCGGCGAGCTGGCGATCGAGGCAGGTATCCCGCCGGGCGTGCTGAACGTCGTCCCCGGTCTGGGCCATATCGCGGGCAAGGCCCTGGGTCTGCACATGGATGTGGATTGCGTGGGCTTCACCGGCTCGACCGAGGTCGGCAAGTATTTCATGCAATACTCCGGCCAGTCGAACATCAAGCGCATCGGGCTGGAGCTGGGCGGCAAGTCGCCCCAGGTCGTGCTGGCCGATTGCGACGATCTGGACGCCGCCGCAACCGGCATTGCGGCGGGGATCTTCGCCAACACCGGGCAGGTCTGCAACGCGGGCAGCCGGTTGATCGTGGATGAGAAGATCCGCGACGAGCTGCTGTCGAAGATCGCTGAGAAGGCGAAGGCCTATCTGCCGGGCGATCCGCTGGATCCGGCGACCAAGATGGGCTCGATGGTCAGCGAAGAGCAGATGGACCGCGTACTGGGTTACATCGATGCGGGTCTGGCCGAGGGGGCCAAGCCGATGATCGGTGGCGGTCGGGTGAAGACCGAGACGGGCGGCTTCTTCATCGAGCCGACGATCTTCGAAGGCGTCCGCAACGACATGAAGATCGCCCAGGAAGAGATCTTCGGGCCGGTTCTGTCCGCCATCACCGTCAAGGGTTTTGACGAAGCGATGGAAGTGGCGAATGACACGATATACGGCCTTGCTGGCGCCGTCTGGACCGGGTCGATGAAGAACGCCCATCGCGCGGCCAAGGCGCTGCGCGCGGGCGTGGTCTGGGTCAACTGCTTCGACAAGGGCTCGATGGCCGTGCCCTTCGGCGGCTTCAAGCAATCCGGCTTCGGGCGGGACAAGTCCTTGCACGCGATGGATAAATACACCGACCTCAAGGCCGTGTGGTTCCAGCACTAAAGCCAACTCCGGTGCCGCTCTGGGGGCGGCACCGGCCCCTCTTTCCGCGGAGAAAGCCCATGTGGAAGGACCAGGTCCTGTCCGAACCCGTTGTTCCCTACGAGGAACGCCGCCGCCGGATCGAGGCCGATCCTTTGCCGGAAAACATCGGCGCCC
>JAGPGI010000249.1 GCA_018056045.1 Paracoccus sp. (in: a-proteobacteria) | reverse complement strand
CATCATGACCATCAGAAGCGCGGTCATCGCGTCGACGAAGCCCGGCCAGATCGTCGCCGAAAAACGGTTCCCGCCGCCCCGGCTAAGCCCCATCGCCCCGCTCCAGATTGCGGATGGCGCGGGTCAGTGCCGCCATGTCCTCGCGCAGTTCCGAAATCAGCCCGTCGCGGGCGCTGGCCGATTCCTCGACCAGCCGGCCCAGAAGCGCGTCGATCGAGCGCAGGCGCATGCGGGCCTCGGGATCGTCGGTGGCGGTTGCGCGCGCCTCGGTCAGGTCGATCAGCCGCGTCTGCCCCTCGGCCATCCGGTTCAGCGCCTTGTTCAGGGCGATCTCGCGGGCGGCGACGGCATCGGTATCGACCGGGGGGGCCGGCGGTGGCGGCGCCTCGGCCAAGGCCAGCAAGCGCGCCTGACCCTCGGCCATTCGTTCGAGCGCGGCGCGCATCAAGGGCGCCTCGCCGGGGTTTTCGGCCAGCGCCACCAGCCGCGACTGGCCGTCCGTCAACCGTCCCAGCGCCTCGAGCATCAACGGCGCCTCGCGCGGGGCCCCAACCTCGGCGGCGATGCGCGCCTGCCCCTCGGCCAGCCCGGCAAGGGTCTGCTCAAGCCCGCTCAGCGCCTGCGCGGTCGCCATGCGCTCAGCGGTCAGGGTCGCGGCCAGCTGGTCGCGGTCGGCTCCCATCAGCCCGGTCAGCCGGTCGACGCCCTGCGCAAGGGCGAGCGCGCGCTGATCGGCCGCGGCGGCCTCCTGATCGCGCAATTCATCGCGCTGCAGGTAGAATTCCTGCAAGGCCGCCAGCTGCACCTGAACGCGATCGACAAAGCTGGCCAAGGCGGCCTCGCCCAGCCCCTGCCCCTCGGCCCCGCCCAGACCGATGCGGGTAAAGCCCGACATCCATTCCTCGAGCTCGCGATAGAAGCGGTTCTGGCCATGGGTCACGAACAGTTCCAGAAGCCCAACGACCAGCGACCCCGCCAGCCCCAGAAGCGAGCTTGAGAAGGCCGTGGCCATGCCGCCCAATTGCGATTCAAGGCCGGTCATCAGCTTGTTGAACACCTCGATCCCGGTCTCGCCATCCTTGGGCGACAGCGCGCGAATCGTGTCCACCACCGCCGGCACCGTCGTCGCAAGACCGTAGAAGGTCCCCAGAAGACCAAGGAAGATCAGCAGATTCGCCAGATAGCGGGTGATGTCGCGGGCCTCGTCGATCCGCGTCGCCACCGATTCCAGAATCGAGCGCGAACTTTCGGTCGAGATCACCCCTCCCGCCGGCCCGTGCTGACCCAGAAGCGCCGCCAGAGGCGCCAGCAGGCGCGGCGCACCGTCCAGACCGGCCGGCTCGGCCGCGCCCAGTCCACGCTCGGCGGCGTTGCGGCGGCGGGCGGCGAATCTCTCGATCCAGCTCACCGATATGACCAGTTCGGCAACCTGCCAGAAGCAGCCCAGCACGCCCATCACGAAAACCGCGACGATCAGCCCGTTCAGCCAGTAATTCGACGAAAAGATCGACAGGATCCGGCCATAGGCGAACCATGCCCCGGCCACCACCAGCCCCAGCACGATCAGCATCAGGACGATCTGGCGCACCGGCTGCGAGAATTGCGGCTGCGAGGGCACGGTCCCCGGTGTCCCTGCGCGCGAGGCGGCAAGTCGGGTGGCGCGGCTGCGGCGCCCCTCGGGTGCGACGGGCCCCGGCTTGGGCGGATCCGTGTCAGATCGGGACAAATGCGACCCCCTTCCGTGCTTTCGCGGCCGACTTTAGGCGCAGGATCGCGCCCTGCCAAGCCACAGCGGCCAGGGGGCGGCGCGAGAAGTCATTCGTCTTTGAGACATAAAAGCCCGCGCACCTGCCGGGCCAGTTCGCTCAGCTCGTGGTCATCGACCCCCATCTGCGCCAGATGGCGCATGGTATTGAACAGATATTCGGCATTCGGACCGCGTCCGCCATGAGCGCGGGCGATCATCTGCGCCTGCTCGACCAGCGCCAGCGCGCCGGCATATTGCTCGTGATCGCGCTTGATGACATAGCCCACTGCGTCAATTTGGCGCCCGTCGTGCAATTGCAGCGCCAGTATCTCCTCGGAATAGGCATAGGTGGTCAGCTCGCGCTCGCGCAGCCCGGCCAGGGCCTCGGGCCAGTCCGGCTCGGCCACGCGCAGGGCAAGGCCGTCGCAGTGCGCGCCGGGATGCGCGTCCAGCCCCAGCACCAGCCCGGGCGTCTCGAGCGTCCCGCGATAGACCACCGACAGCAGGCAAAAGCTGCGCGCATAGCCATCAAGCCGCGCCAGCGCCATTTCCGCCACGGGAAAACCCGGATCCCACATCAGCGAGCCATAGGCAAAAACCCAATGCTCCGGCCGTTCACCCATTCTCAACCCGCGCCTCTACATACTTGCGACCGGCCATGTCTTAGGACAGCATGGCCAGCGTTCCAAGCCGCCACAACCCAAGGAGGACAATCTTGCGCCGTCTGCTTATCGTGACGATCCTGTTTCTCCTTGTTCTGGGCGGGTTGTGGCTGGGCGGCGAGACGCTGCTGGCGCGCGAGTTGCGCAAGCTTGCCGCCGAGGATCCGGCGATCGAGGTGGCGGCTGTCTCGGAACTGCGCGAGTTCAGGCGCATCGGCGTGCATCTGACCGATCTGCAGATCGAAAAGCCCGCGGGCAGCCTGACCCTGCCCATGCTCGATCTGTGGCTCTCACCCGCGCACCTGACCGAGGCGCGGCTGGCCCTGCCCCCGCAAGCCATACTGGATACCGGCGCCGGGCCGATGACGCTGGGGCTGGCCGAGGCCCGGGGCAGCCTGCGCTTGCGACCGCTGGGCGGCATGACATTGGGCAGTCTCGCCCTCGCATCAGGGCCGCTGACGGTCGATGACGCGCCTCTGGCCGAGGCCCTCAGCCTCGGCGCGCAGGTCGCCCGGCTGGGCCATGATACGCCGGCGGGCGCCGTGGCCGCCTATGACCTCGATATCGCCATCCTGAATTTCGATCTGGCACGGCTGGCGCCGCAGCTTGTCCTGCCGGGCGCCCTTGGGCTTGAGGGCAAGGGCCGGGTCTGGCTGGATCGCGCCCCCGGCCCGGCGACGCTCTCGCCCGGGGAACGGCCGGTGCCGGTCGGGTTGCGCCTCGATCAGGCCGATCTCAAGCTTGGCAATGCCGTTGTCCGCATCAGCGGCAGGGTGCAGGCCGACAGCGAGGGCCGGACCGAGGGCGAACTGACGCTGTCGACCAGCGACATCAAGCCGCTGTTGCAGGCTGCGGCCAGCGCCGGACTGATCCCGGAACCGGCGGTGAAACTGGCCGAGGCTGTCTGGAAAAAGCTCGCCACCCGGCATGACGCGCCCGAGACTGCCACGCCCGAGACCGCCCCGAGCGCCGGCGAGGACGCCACAGAAACCACCGGCCCCGAGCTGCGTCTTCCGGTCACGTTTCGCGAGGGCAAGATCTATCTTGGCCCGCTGCCGCTGGGGCCGGCGCCGCTGTTCCCACGCTAGGGCTTTTCCGCGATATCCGCACCGGCGGCAGGCAGGCTGCGGCCGAAATCCGGCGCCGCGGTGTCCTGCCCGGCCTCGATGATGCCGCGCCGGATGGCCCGGGTGCGGGTGAAGTAGTCATGCAGATGCGGGCCGTCGCCCATGCGGATAGCCCGCTGCAGGACGAAGAGCTCCTCCGTGAAGCGGCCAAGGATATCCAGCACCGCTTCCTTGTTCTGCAGGAACACATCGCGCCACATCGTCGGGTCCGAGGCCGCGATGCGGGTGAAGTCCCTGAAACCTGCGGCGGAATATTTGATGACCTCGCTTTCGGTCACGCGCTTGAGGTGATCGGCCACGCCCACCATCGTATAGGCGATCAGGTGCGGGGTGTGGCTGGTCACCGCCAGCACCAGATCGTGGTGCGGCGCGTCCATCTCCTCGACATTGGCGCCCATGGCGCGGATCAGCGCCGCCAGCCGCGTCACCGCCTCGGGGTCGGTGCCCTCGGGCGGGGTCAGAAGCCACCAGCGATTGCGAAACAGCGCCGCAAAGCCCGCGCGCGGGCCGGAATGCTCGGTCCCGGCCAGCGGGTGGCCGGGGACGAAATGCACGCCCTCAGGCAGATGCGGGCCGACCGCCTCGATCACCGCCTGCTTGACCGAGCCGACATCGGTCACGGTCGCGCCGGCCGCCAGATGCGGCGCGATCTCGGCAGCGACCTCGCCCATGGCACCGACCGGCACCGCAAGGACCACCAGATCGGCGCCCCGGACCGCCTCGGCCGCGCTGTCGGTGACGCGATCGACAAGACCGATCTCGCGCGCGGTGTCGCGGGTGGCCTTGCTGCGGGCATAGCCCACGACCTCGCGCGCCAGTCCCGCCTCGCGCATGGCCAAGGACATCGAGCCCGCGATCAGCCCCAGACCGATCAGCGCCACGCGGTCATAGATCGCCGCCATCAGCCGCGCTCCGCCCGTTCGGCCATGAACTGGCCGATGACATGGGCGACGCGCCGGCACGAGGCCTCATCGCCCACGGTGATGCGCAGGCAATGCGGCAGGCCGTAGCCGGCAACGCGGCGCACGATCAGCCCCTGCGCCTTCAGTGCCTCGTCGCAGGCCTCGGCAGTGGCGGTATCGGCAAAGCGCGCCAGGATAAAGTTGGCGCAGGACGTGTCCGAGGGCACGCCCTTTTCCGCCAGCGCCTCGGCCAGCCAGTTGCGCATGCGGGCATTCTCTGACTGGCAGCGGGCGATATGGTCGCGGTCGCGCATGGCGGCCTCGGCCCCCTCCAGCGCGGCATTCGACAGATTGAAAGGGCCGCGAATGCGGTTCAGCACATCGATGATCTGACGCGGGCCGTAGCCCCAGCCAACGCGCA
>JAGPGI010000248.1 GCA_018056045.1 Paracoccus sp. (in: a-proteobacteria) | reverse complement strand
CCGAGGTGATCCCCGCCGCCCCCACGGTCTTCGCGCTGGAGGGCGGGCGCACCTTCACCATGTGGGACGACCCCGACCGTTTCGCCGCCGAGATCGCGAAATTCTCGAATATCGACGGAGAGGCCTATGCGAAATACCGCGCGCATATGCTGAAAATCGCGCCCCATATGAAGCGGCTCTTGTGGGAGGTGCCGGTCAATCCCTCCAGCGGCAGGCTCCGCGATCTGAAAAGGCTCGCGGGGTTTGTCTGGCGTTTCCGCAAGATCGGGCCGCAGTTCTACGACATCTACAATCTCCTGACGATGAGCGCCTATGATTACCTCTCGCGCTGGTTCTCGTCAGATGATGTGAAGCTGGTCTTAGGCTTTTTTGCAGGTGGCGGCGGCGCCAATTCCAGCCTGAAAACGCCGGGTTCGGCCTATATGCTGGCGCGTGGCCTCGTGCGCGACGGGTCAATCGCCGCCGGGCCGGGGGGCTTTATGAAGGGCGGCATGGGGTCGATTTCCGACTCGATCCGTCGTTCGGGCGAGGCATATGGGATGGAGGTCCGTACCTCCTGCCCGGTGGAAAAGATCCTCACTGACAAGGGGAGGGCGGTGGGCGTGCGGCTTGAGGGCGGCGAAGAGATCCGTTCGAAGATCGTCATCGCCAATGCGACGGCGCGGACGATCTTTACACGACTGCTGGACACGGAGACCCTGCCCGAAGAGTTCAATCGCGACATCCGCAATATCCGCTGCGAAAGCACGGTGTTCCGGGTGAACCTCGCGCTGTCCTCGCTGCCTGAGGCGCCGGTTTTCGGCCAGACCAGCCCGGATGGCGGCGCGGTGCCACAAATGACCATCGCGCCGAATGTCGCCTATATGGAACGTGCCTGGCATCAGGCCCAGGGCGGCGATATGGCGGAGGAGCCTTTCATGGTCGTCAAAGTCCCCTCGATGGTGGATCCGACACTGGCGCCCGAAGGCCATCACATCATGAATATCTTCGGCGGCCACGCGCCCTATAGCCTTGCGAAAGGCGACTGGGACTCGCGGCGCGAAGAGCTTTGGGAAAAAGTGCTGGCGGTTCTGAAGACCCAGTTCCCCGATATCGAGGCAAAGATTCTCCACCGACAGGTCCTGACGCCACTCGATCTGGAACGGATCTTTGATCTGCCGAACGGCCATGTCCATCATGGCGAGATCAGCGCGGATCAGATGTTCTTCCGTCGTCACTCGCCGCAGTTTGCCGATTACCGCAGCCCGGTGGAATTTCTTTACCAGGCCTCTGCCTCGGTGCATCCGGGCGGCGGCGTGACCGGTGTGCCGGGCCACAATGCCGCGAAAGTCATCCTTGAAGACCGCCGGAAATGGAGCTGAGCCGATGCTGATCGATTTCTCGTCCCGCCCGCCGCATCCCGGTTTCACGCCGCCTGCGCCGCATCTGCAGAACTACCGCCGGGTCTATCTGGCCAGCGAAAGCCGCTCGGCGGCGTCAGGGGCGGGGCAGGGGCTCGACAGCTGGCTTGCGGCCTATGAGGCGCTTGGGGCCCGGCATGTGGTGCTGAAGGCGCGCGATCTGACCACCACCTTCGGGTTCAAAATCCCGAATGAGACGGTGGCGGATTTCATCCGCACCCATGGGCTGCGCTTTATCGGCTTTGCCGGGGTCGACCCCTGGCAGGCCGGCGCCGTGGCGGAATTCGATCATGCGATCCGCAATCTGGGCCTCAGTGGCCTTAATCTGCAGTGTTTCGAGCTGAAGCTGCGCCCCGATGATGAGCGGCTCTTCCCGCTTTACGAAAAGGCGATAGAGCTGAACGTGCCGGTGAATATCCATTGCGGCATCAATTTCTCGACCCATACACCCATGGCGATCGGCCGGCCGGAATATATCGACAATGTCATGGTGCGCTATCCGGAGCTGCGCGCGGTGGCCTCGCCCCCCGGATGGCCCTGGGTGCAGGAGCTGATTGGCGTGGCCTGGCGGCATCCGAACCTCTTTATCGGGGTGCTGGCGGTGCGTCCGAAACTGCTGGCCAAGGCGCATTCCGGCTATGAGGCTCTCCTGCAATATGGCCGCACCATCCTGAAGGAAAAGATCATCTTCGGCTCGGCCTTTCCGATGATGCCTGTGGAGACGGCGCTGGCGGAGCTGGAGGCCCTGGGCCTTGAAGAGCCCGTCCGCCAGCTCTGGCTGCATGACAATGCCGCGCGTCTGCTGAACCTGCCTGCCCGCTTGACTTGACCCTGCGGCGCTGACCTTTATTGCCGGCGCAATTGTCCCGTCCCCATTTATCCTGCCGCGAAGTGACCAGAGTTCCGATGACCGAGCAGAAACCCAAGATCCGGCGCAGCACCGCCGCCCCTGTCAAAACCCGCGATGACCAGGTGATCGACCGTCGCCGCTCACTTTTGAAAGCGGCGGTCAAGGTGATCTCGAAACGCGGGCTGACCGGCGTTACGATCAATTCCATGGCGGCCGAGGCGGAATGCTCTTACGGCGTGGTGGCCTTTCACTTTCAGTCAAAGGAAGGGATCATCTTCGCGGCGCTTGACTATACTGCGGCGGAATATGAGGCCTTCCTTGCGAAACTGAACGCCTCAGAGCGCAGCCCGGCCGAACGCATCCGCCATATGATCGACACCGATTTCAGCCGCAAGGCGGCGGGGCAGGATTCCATCGCGCTCTGGCTGGCCTTCTGGGCCGAGGCGGCGCGGGTGCCGAATTTCCGCAAACGCTGCGCGGCGCTCCGGGTGCATTACAATGAGGCGGTGACAGCGGATGTCACGGAGCTTGCAAGCCTGCGCGGGATCAGGGCCGATGCCGCACAGATTGCCGTGACCCTTAATGCGATGATTTCCGGGCTCTGGGTCGAGAACCTTTTGCTGCCGATCACCATCGCCGAGGGGCAAAAGCGTGGCCATGACGCCTGCCTTGCCTATATGCGTCTGATTTTCCCCGAGGATTTCTGACAGGCGCGGGGATCAACCCCGCGCTGCCTCAAAGCCTTTCAGCACATTGACCGCATTCACGCCGATGGCCTCAATCGCGTAGCCGCCTTCCATCACGAAAAGCACCGGCACCCCGAGCGCGGCGATCTTCGCGCCGATCTGCGGGTAATCCGTGCTTTGCAGAAGGAAATGCGAGATCGGGTCATCCTGGAAGGTATCCACCCCAAGCGAAACCACCAGCCGGTCGGGCGCAAAGCTGCGGATCCGGTCAAGCCCCTGATCCAGCGCCGCCGACCAGGCCTGGAAATCGGACCCCCAGGGCAGCGGCAGATTGAGATTGGCCTCGAGGCCCGCACCTTCGCCGGTCTCATCCGCAAAGCCGATGTAATAGGGGTATTCCTGCACCGGATCGCCATGGATCGAGACCGTCAGCACATCGCCACGGTCGTAGAAAATGTCCTGGGTGCCATTGCCGTGATGGTAGTCAATATCGAGCACCGCCACCCGTTCTGCGCCAAGATCGCGGAAATGCTGCGCGGCAATCGCGGCATTATTGAGGAAGCAATAGCCGCCGAAATAGTCGCGCCCGGCGTGATGGCCCGGCGGGCGGCAGAGCGCAAAGGCGGTGGGGTCGCCGGCCTCGATCAGCTGCACGCCGGTCAGCGCGGAATCGACGGCGGCGCGGGCGGCTTCCCAGGTCCCGGGCAGGATCGGGCTGCTCATATCGACGGCATAGCGGCCAAGCTCGGCCCCGGGCCGTACCGTCGGGATCATGCGCGAACGACGCGGCGGCCAGATATTGGGATAGGCCGGAATCGGGCCGACCTCGGCCTTCCAGGCCTCCCAGGCGGTTTCAAGGAAATGGACAAAATCCGCATCATGCGTCGCCAGCACCGGTGCAAGCCCGAAGCTTTCCGGGGCGATCACCGGGCCAAGGTTTGCGCGTTTCACCTCGGCCAGCACCAGTTCGGCGCGGCGCGGGATCTCGAAGGCCTCGACCCATTTGCCGCGATAGAATTCGGTCTCGACGGATTGAAGGGCATGTTTGTCGGAAAAGATCGTTTTCATCATCGGCCTCAGAAGGGAAGAGAGGGGCGGGTGGCGGCAGAGCCATACCAGCCGCCCATTGCGGTTTCGTAGGCGAGGCCGGCGGTAAAGACCGACTGGTCCTCATAGGTCCGGCCAACCAGCTGGATGCCGGTCGGCACCCCGTTCGGCGCATGGCCCGAGGGCACCGAGAGTACCGGGCAGCGGCTGAGCATGTTGAAAGGCCAGGCCATCGTCCAGCCCAGATAGGAGTCGACCTCTTTGCCATTGATCACCAGCGGGTCGGCGAAATCGAACTCTGCCGGCACTGCGGGCAGCGCGAGGGTCGGGCAGAGGAAGAGGTCATTGCCCTCCATCATCGGGCCGAATTGCGACCAGATCCGGCCTTCGACATCGAGGCTGGTGAGATAATCGCGGGTGGTGGTGGCAAGCGCCTCGCGCGCGAAACGGCGGGTATAGGTGGTCAGCTGGTCTTCGCGCGCGTCGAGATATTCGGACAGCCAAGCACCGAAGAGCGTTTTATGATGGGTGGCGGCGGCGTGATAGACCTCCCAGGACCAGGGCAGCGCGACCTCGGTCACCTCCGCACCAAGGCTGCGGAAGACCTCCAGCGCCGAAAGCGTATTGGTCCGCACCGCCGGGTCGATCTCCATAAAGCCGAAATCCAGCGAATAAGCGATCTTCCAGCCCCTGATGCCGGAGCGGTCGGCGCGCAGCTCCAGCTTTGGTTTCAGCGAGGCGATGTCTTCGGGATGCGGCCCGGAGAGCACATTCTGCATCAGCAGGCAGTCCTCGACCGTGCGCGCCATCGGTCCGGGATGGTTGTAGTGGTCCAGATTGAAGGGCGGCGTCGAAGGCACGCGGCCATAGGGCGGCTTGAAGCCCACAACCCTGC
>JAGPGI010000247.1 GCA_018056045.1 Paracoccus sp. (in: a-proteobacteria) | reverse complement strand
CCGATGCCGAACTGCCGCAGGACCAGCGCGGCGACGATGGCGGATCGCTGCTGTTTCAGACCGCGCCCCTGACCGCGCCGCTGGACCTGCTGGGCCGCCCCGAGGTGACGCTGCACCTGTCCTGCGCGGCTGACGTGGCCAATCTGGTGGCGCGGCTGGTCGATATCCATCCCGACGGCACCGCGACGCGGATCTGCTATGGCGTGCTGAACCTTGCCCATCGCGACGGCGATGCGGATCCGCAGCCGATGCCGCATGGCCGCATGATCCCGGTGACGCTGGTGCTGGACGCCTGCGGCTATCACCTGCGGCCCGGCCACCGGCTGCGGCTGGCGCTGGCGACCTCGTACTGGCCGACGATCCTGCCGGCGCCGACCGATCCGGGGGTGACGGTCGACACCGGCAGCGTCGCGCTGGACCTGCCGCTGTTGGGGGATTGCGAGGCGGTGGCGGTGCCCGAGCCCGAAAACCCCGATCCGCTGCCCCGCTATATCGACCACAGCGCCGGCGAGACCTGGCGCCGGGTCATCCGCGATCTGGGCGAGGGCCGCACCGAATACCATATCCATGACGATACCGGCCTGTCGGAAGTGCCCGGCGTCGGCATGATCCATGGCGAAATCCGCGACGAGGTCTGGTCGATCCGGCCCGGCGATCCGCTGTCGATGCAGGCGCATTGCCGCTGGGAGACCACGATGCGGCGCGGCGACTGGTCGGTGCGCACCCTGTCCGAGGCCTGGATGGAATGCACCGAAACCGAATGGCTGCTGCGCGCCCGGGTCTCGGCATGGGAGGGCGACACATTGCTCAGCCAGCGCGATTTCGACAACCGCATTCCGCGCGATCTGATGTAAGCGCCCCGGGGTGCCCGGCTGCCGATGGCGGCCGGGGATGTCCTGTCCTGTGGCCCCATATCCGGGCAGCCGTTCGGAAAGGGCCAGCGCAGCGCGGCCAAGGGTGAGGCAAAAGCGCGCTTTATTCCGATCACATTTCGGCATAATGTGAGGTGAATAACAGGGATAATCGCCTCATGCAGATCTGGCAAAGCCCGGCCTGGCCCAACTTTACCCATGATCCCGCCCGGACGGAATCGCTGCTGGCGGCCTTTTCGGGTCGGCTGGGGGCGATCCGGGGGCTTCATGCCGCGCTCAGCGCCGGGGAACGGCGCGACACCTTCCTGCGCGCGATCACGCAAGAGGCGGTGGCATCCTTTGCCATCGAGGGCGCGACCCTGCCGCCCTCGGCCATCGAAGCCTCGGTCGTGGCCTCGCTGGCCCATCGTCAGGCCGAGCCGCAGCGGCGCAGCGACGCCATTGCCGAACTGATGCTGGAGGCCCGCGAAGGGCAGGGGCCATTGACCGCCGAGCGG
The DNA here is from genome assembly GCA_018056045.1 of Paracoccus sp. (in: a-proteobacteria). Classification (GTDB taxonomy): domain Bacteria; phylum Pseudomonadota; class Alphaproteobacteria; order Rhodobacterales; family Rhodobacteraceae; genus Paracoccus. Next base: position 3,547 of record JAGPGI010000247.1, on the reverse strand, counting down.
CTGTTTCACTGGCACCGGCTGCTGTTTCACGGCGTCGAGGTCGAGGACAAGGGCGCATGGCGGCGCTTTCCCATGGTCATCGTGCGCGGCGCCACCGCCGGGCGCGAAGAGGTGCTGTATACCGCCCCGCCGCCCGATCGCATGGCCGCGATGATGGATCAGTTTCTGGCCGCGCTGGCCGCCGACACGCGGCCGCTGCCGATCCGCGCCGCGATCGCGCATCTGTGGTTTGAATCGATCCACCCGTTCAGCGACGGCAACGGCCGGCTTGGCCGCGCCATCGTCGAACATATCTTTGCCCAAGACGCCGCGCTGCCCTTTTCGCTGTCGCGCCAGATCGAGAGCGACAAGCGCGGCTATTACGCAGCGCTGCAAGCCGGGCGGCAGGTCAGCGGCGCGGGGATCGACGCCACGCCCTTCGTGGTCTGGTTTCTCGAACGGCTTGGCGCGGGGGTCGAGATCGCGGCGGCCGATGCCCGCTTTCTGGTCGCGCGCAACCAGTATTTCCTGCGCTTTCCCGACCTGCCCGCGCGCGCGGCCACGGTCCTGCGGCGGCTGTTTCACGAGGGCGCCGAACGTGTCGCGCAGGGGATCAGCGCCGCCCCCTATGCCCGCATCGCCCGCGTCTCGCCCGCCACGGCCACCCGCGACCTGTCCGAGCTGGAGGCCATGGGCGCCCTGCGGCGCGGCCATGCGGGCGGGCGTTCGACCCGCTATCACCTGACGCTGGAGCCGGTCAGCGGCTGAAGGACCAAGGCGCGGGCGCTATTGTCCCTCGGCCAGAATTGCGCGGGCGCGGATCCGCACGGGTTCATCGACCATGGCGCCATCGACCGACACCGCACCATCGCCCGAGGCAAGGACGCGCCGCGCCCAGTCGATTTCCGCCTCGGTCGGCGCGAAGGCGCGCCTGACCTCGGCGATCTGTCTGGGATGGATGCAAAGCTTGCCGGTCATCCCCAGCGCCCGGGCATGGGCGGCGTCGTCATGGCTGACCGACAAATCGTCCAGCTGCACCGTCACCCCGTCGATGGGCGCGGCGATCCCGGCCAGACGCGAGGCCAGAACCAGTTCCGAGCGCGCCGGCAGCAGCACCTCGCGCAGATGGGCACAACCCAGATCGGCGCAGAAATCGACCGAGCCAAAGGCGATCCGCGCCACCCCCGGCGCGGCGGCGATAGTGCGGGCATGGGCCAGCCCGCGCGCGGTTTCGACCAGCGCGATCACCGGCAGGCGGGTCTGCGCGGCGACCGAGGCGACCCTATCCGCGTCCTCGGCCTTGGGCAGCATCACCGCCGCCGGGCGCAGTCGGGCGACGGCGGCCAGATCGTCGGCGTGCCAGGGCGTTCCGATCGCATTGATGCGCACGATCACCGGCAGGTCGGTGAAATCCGTCGCCAGCGCCGCGCGGGCGGCATCCTTGGCATCCGCCGCCACCGCATCCTCAAGATCAAGGATCACCGCATCGGCACCGGATGCGGCGGCCTTGGCGAAACGCTCGGGCCGGTTGGCGGGGACGAACAGCGGCGCGCGGATGGCGCTTACCATGTCGCCCGCGCCTCCATCGCCACCGGACCGTCGGTGTAAGAGGTCCAGAGCTTCAGCCCCTCGCCGTCCTCTTCCGCGTTCAGCGTGTAATCGGCGATGTCGAACAGCGGCGACAGGCTGCGGAAATCGAACTGGGCCGGACGCTTGCCACGGATCTGTTCGGCGAACTGGACCAGCTGGGTCGCCTGCATCGGGCCGTGAACGATCAGGCCCGGATAGCCCTCGACATTGCGGACATAGGGGTTGTCGTAATGGATGCGATGGCCGTTGAAGGTCAGCGCGGAATAGCGAAACAGCAGGGGCGCCGAAGGCTCGACCACCACGCGATGCGCGCCATGCGCGGCCGGGGCGGGGGTTTTCTTCGGCGCAGCGCCGGGGGCATCGACATCGCGGTAGACGATGTCCTGACGTTCGTTCAGCACCGCGCGGCCATCGGCCGAGATGGCATGATCGACGGTGACAAAGCACAGCGTGCCGGTGCGGCCATGCTTGACCACCACGTCGCGGATGGTCGAATGGCGCGTCACCATCTCGCCCACGCGGATATCGTCAAGAAAGGTGAAGGCGCCACCGGCCCACATCCGGCGCGGCAGCGGCACCGGCGGCAGGAAACCGCCGCGCGCCGGGTGGCCGTCGGGACCAAGCTCGTCGGTCGGCGCGGTCGGCGGCGCCAGACACAGGTGGATCATCACCGGCGCGGCATCGCCCGGTTCGGCCTCGCCGGGCTGGTTGAAGGTGGCGCGAAAGCGGTCCACCAGCGCGGCGGTGACCAGTTCACGCTTGATTTCCTCGCGCCCGATCCACTGGCGCAGATGGTCGATATCCAGTTCCATGATCAGTCCTTTCCGCCCAGAGCGGGCACGGGGCCAAAGTGACGTTCCTCGCCGTCAAAGATCGGCGCCGGGGCTGGATAGCTGACCGGGCCGTTCGGCGTGTCGACGGTGATGCGGCGCAGATGCGGGTGATGGGACAGCCCGTCCATGTCGTTGACGGCCGCAAAGGCCACATCGGCCGCCAGAATGTCGCGGGTCGCCTCCTCCAGCGTGCGGGCGGAGAATGCGGCGGCGACGGCGGCATCGGTCTCGGACCGGTTGGCGACACGGGCGACATTGGTGGCAAAGCGCGGATCGGTGCCCATCTCGGGCTTGCCGATGAACTGCTCGGCCAGCTTGCGCCATTCGCGGTCGCTTTGCACCGAGATCAGGATCTGCTTGCCGTCCCTGGTGGTAAAGACACCGTAAGGCGAGATCGAGGGATGGGCCATGCCGACCCTTTTGGGCGAATTGCCACCCTCGTGGTTCAACAGCGGCACGGTCAGCCAGTCGGCCATCACGTCGAACATCGAGACCGAGATATTGGCGCCCTTGCCGGTGATGCCGCGCGCAATCAGCGCCTCGAGGATCGCGGCATGGGCGGTGGCGCCGGTGGCGATATCGACCATCGAGATGCCGACCCGCGCCGCCGTTTCCGGCCCGCCGGTGATCGAGCACAGCCCGGAATCGGCCTGGATCAGCAGGTCATAGGCCTTGCGGTTCGCCATCGGCCCGTTCTCGCCATAGCCCGAGATCGAGCAGGTGATCAGGCGCGGATAATCGGCGGCCAGCCGTTCGGGATCGAACCCCAGCCGCGCCAGCGAGCCGGGCTTGAGGTTCTGGACCAGCACATCGGCATCCTTCAGCAGATCGGCCAGCGCCTGCTTGCCCGCATCGGTCGTCAGGTCGAGGACCAGCGATTCCTTGCCCCGGTTCAGCCAGACGAAATAGCTGGCCTGCCCCTTGACGGCGGAATCGTAACCACGGGCGAAATCGCCCTCGGGGCGTTCGATCTTGATGACCCGCGCGCCCGCATCGGCAAGGCGCGAGGTGGCGAAGGGGGCGGCGACAGCCTGTTCGACGGCCACGACGGTCAGGCCGGCAAGGGGAAGGGTCGTCATCAGAAGCTCCGTGGCAGGCCGAGGACATGCTCGGCGACATAGGACAGGATGAGGTTGGTCGAGATC
>JAGPGI010000246.1 GCA_018056045.1 Paracoccus sp. (in: a-proteobacteria) | reverse complement strand
CTGATCCGGCGCGGGCTGATCGACCACGCCGCCGCCCGCGATTTCGCGCAATCGGTGATCCGGGCATTCGACGTGCGCACCCCCGGCCCCGGCACCGCCGCCGGTGCGCTCTCGGGCGGGAACCTGCAGAAATTCGTCATCGGCCGCGAAGTGCTGGGCAATCCGCGCGTGCTGGTGGTGAACCAGCCCACCTGGGGTGTCGATGCCGGTGCCGCCGCCGCCATCCGTCAGGCGCTGCTGGATCTTGCCGCGCAGGGCGCGGGCGTCATCGTCATCTCTCAGGATCTGGACGAGCTTTTGGAACTTTCCGACCGTTTCTGCGCCCTCAACGAAGGCCGCCTGTCCGCCCCCCGCCCGACCGAGGGCCTCAGCGTGGCCGAAATCGGCCTGATGCTGGGCGGCGCCCATGGCATGGAGGTCGCCCATGTTCCGGCTTGAGCCGCGTGCCAGCGCGCCGCTGCTCTGGCAGGTGGCCACGCCCGTCCTTGCCGTCGCAGCCACGATGATCGCGGGCGGCATCCTGTTCGCGGCGCTGGGGTTCGACCCGGTGGCGGCGATCCGCACCATCTTCTGGGACCCGCTTTTCGGACCCGCCGCCAGCTATTCGCGCCCGCAATTGCTGGTGAAAGCCGGGCCGCTGATCCTGATCGCCTGCGGCCTTGCGCTGGGGTTCCGGGCCGGCATCTGGAACATCGGCGCCGAGGGGCAATATATCATCGGCGCGATCTGCGGCGCCGCCGTGGCGCTGGCCGCCTATCCCGCCGATGCCTTCTGGATCTTTCCGGCGATGATCATGGCCGGCGCGCTTGGCGGCTGGGCCTGGGGGATGATCCCGGCGGTCCTGCGCAACTGGTTCGGCGCCTCGGAAATCCTTGTTTCGCTGATGCTGGTCTATGTGGCGCAAAAGATCGCCGCATGGATGGCCTTCGGCCCGATGAAAAACCCCGAGGGCTTCAACTTTCCCGGCTCGCGCAACCTTCAGCAATATGAACCGGCCTCGAACCCGGAGCTGATCGCCGGGACGGGCCTGCATTGGGGGGTGATCGCGGCGGGGATCGCGCTGCTGGTCACGTGGTTCGTGATGTCGCGCCATGTGCTTGGCTTTCACATCCGCACCGCCGGTGCCGCCCCCCGCGCTGCCCGCTTTGCCGGCGTCCGCCCCGAACGGCTGGTGGCGCTGTGCCTTGGCGTCTCGGGCGCGCTGGCCGGGCTAGCCGGGCTGTTCGAGGTCGCGGGCCCCGCAGGCCAGATCACCGAGAGCTTCGGCTCGGGCTACGGTTTCACCGCGATTATCGTGGCCTTTCTGGGCCGCTTGCACCCCCTTGGCATCCTGCTTGCAGGATTGCTGATGGCGCTGACCTATATCGGCGGCGAACTGGCACAATTGATGCTGCAACTGCCCGCCGCGACCGTGCAGGTCTTTCAGGGCATGCTGCTGTTCTTCCTTCTGGGGTTCGACGTCCTGACCCGTTACCGCATTCGCCGGAGGCACGCATGAGCAGCAATAGCGGTCCTTTCACCCCCCGCAACCTGACCTATTTCGGGCTTGGCGCAGTGCTGGGCGGCGTGCTGGGCGGGCTACTCATGCTGCCGCTGATCGCGGGCATTATCTACGCGCTGCTGATCCTTGCGTTCATCGGCTTCATCCTTGGGGCCATGTTCGAGGCCGATTTCATCAGCGGCCCTGTGGGCTGGCTGGCCGGCCTGCTCTGGGGGGCGATTGCCCTGATCGGCCAGATGATCTTTCCCGAGGACAAGGAAAATCCCTCGGCCGGACGCATCGCCTATCGCATCGGCATCATCTGCGGCGCGGTGCTGGTTTATGGCATCCTGTATCTGCGCAAAGGTGCGGCATGATCGACCCGATTGCCGTTTTCGTCCTGCTGCTGGGCGCCGCGACCCCGATCCTGTTCGCCGCGCTTGGCGAACTGGTCGTCGAGCGCGCGGGCGTCCTGAACCTTGGGGTCGAGGGCATGATGATCGGCGGCGCGCTGGCCGGTTTCGCCGCCGCCCATGCGACCGGCAGCACCGCCTTGGGCTTTGTCGTCGCCGCTTTCGCAGGCGTCGCGCTGTCGATGATCTTCGCGTTTCTCAGCCTGTATCTGATGTCCAATCAGGTCGCGACGGGGCTGGCGCTGACGCTGTTCGGTCTTGGCCTGACCGCGATGTTCGGCAAGCCCTATGAGGGGGTCAAGGCCCCCGCGATGATGGCAGGCCCCCTTGGGCTGAACCTGATGATCTGGCTGGGGCTGGCCATGGTGCCCGTCGTCTGGTGGGCGCTGACCCGCACCCGGCCCGGGCTGATCCTGCGCGCGGTCGGGGAAAACCACGACGCCGCGCATGCGCTTGGCTATCCGGTGCGGCTGGTCCGGCTGGGCGCGATCGCCTTTGGCGGCGCCATGGCCGGGATGGGCGGCGCCTATATTTCCATCGCCACCGTCCTGCAATGGACCGAGGGCATGACCGCCGGCGCCGGCTGGATCGCACTGGCCATCGTCGTTTTCGCGCAATGGAACCCATGGGGCGTTCTTGCCGGCGCCTGGCTTTTCGGCGGCGTCACCGTGTTGCAGCTGCGCCTGCAGGCGGCGGGCGTCGCGGTGCCGGTGCAGCTGTTGTCCATGGCGCCCTATCTTGCCACCATCCTTGTCCTCGTGCTGATCTCGGCACGGCAGAAATTCGGCCGCTCTGGCGGGGGGGCTGCCCCCGGATCGCTGGGCCGGCCCTTCCACGCGCTGCGCTAGAACAGCCGCGCCACCACCACAGCAGGAGAGTGACCTCATGAAACGCAGAACCCTTCTTGGCAGCGCCGCCGCGCTGGTCGCCGTCATGGCGGCGCCCGCCTTTGCTCAGGACGAGAAGCTCAAGATCGGCTTCATCTATGTCGGGCCGGTCGGCGATGGCGGCTGGACCTATCAGCACGATCTGGCCCGTCAGGCGGTGGAAAAGGAATTCGGCGACAAGGTCGAGACCACCTTCATCGAATCCGTCCCCGAAGGCGCGGATGCCGAACGCGCCCTGACCCAGCTTGCGCTCGCCGGCAACAAGATGATCTTCGCCACCAGCTTCGGCTTCATGGACGCGACCATGAACGTCGCCAAGAAATTCCCCGACATCAAGTTCGAGCACGCCACCGGCTACAAGCGCGCCGAGAACGTCGCCACCTATGACGCCCGCTTCTATGAGGGCCGCGCCGTCATCGGCACCATCGCCGGGCGCATGACCAAGTCGAACAAGATCGGCTATATCGGCTCCTTCCCGATCCCCGAGGTCGTGCAGGGCATCAACTCGGCCTATATCCACGCCAAGAAGGTCAACCCGAATGTCGAGATGAAGGTGGTCTGGGTCTATAGCTGGTTCGACCCCGCCAAAGAGGCCGATGCCGCCGCCGCCCTGATCGCCGAAGGCGTCGACGTGTTCATGCAGCACACCGACTCGACCGCGCCGCTGGCCAAGGCGCAAGAGGCCGGTGCGCTTGGCTTTGGTCAGGCATCCGACATGACCGCCTTTGCGCCCTCGCCGCGCATCTCGTCGATCGTGGACAATTGGTCGCCCTATTACATCAAGCGCGTCGGCCAGGTTCTGGACGGCACCTGGAAATCCGAAGCCACCTGGGCCGGCATCGGCGACGGCGAAGTGGTGATCGGCGAGATCACCGAGGCCGTCCCCGCCGAGGTCAAGGCCGAGGCCGAGGCCCTGCGCGACGCCATCGCCAAGGGCGAACACCACCCCTTCACCGGCCCGCTGAAAAAGCAGGACGGCAGCGATTGGCTGGCCGAGGGCGCGACGGCCACGGACGAAGAGCTTTCGGGCATGAACTTCTATGTCGAGGGCATCACCGCCCCGATGCCGCAATAAGGCACCGAAACGCCGCAAAAACCATCAAGCCGGGGCGCGCACGCACCCCGGCTTTTTTCATCCCCGAAGCGTGGCGCGTCCTATTCCTTGACCGCCCCCGTCATCGACGAGACGTAATAATCGACAAAGAAGGAATAGAGGATCACCACCGGCAGCGATCCCAGCAGCGCCCCGCTCATCAAGGCGCCCCATTCATAGATGTCGCCGCGCACCAGCTCGGTCAGCACGCCCACGGGAACGGTCTTGTTCTCGGACGAGGAAATGAAGGTCAGCGCATAGATGAATTCGTTCCAGCTGAGCGTAAAGGCAAAGATCCCGGCCGAGATCAGCCCCGGCACCGCCAAGGGCAAGACGACCTTGGTCAGGATCTGCCAGCGGCTGGCGCCATCGACCAGCGCCGATTCCTCCAGCTCGTAAGGGATCGAGCGGAAATACCCCATCAGCAGCCATGTGCAGAACGGGATCAGGAAGGTCGGATAGGTCAGGATCAGCGCCAGCCGGCTGTCGAAGATGCCGACCTGAAAGACGATATAGGCCAGCGGGATGAACAGGATCGAGGGCGGCACCAGATAGGCCAGAAAGATCAGAAGTCCGGTGATCCGCGCACCCTTGAAGCGCAGGCGTTCAATCGCATAGGCCGCCAGCACCGAGGCGAACAGCGCAATCACCGTCGAGGCGACCGAGACGATCACCGTGTTCAGCATCCAGCCCGGATACGAGGTCTCGAACAGCAGGTAACGCATGTGTTCCAGCGTCGGGCCGATCACCCAGAACGGGCTGTAGTTTTCGTAATCGGTCAGCTGGTTGTCGGGCTTCACCGCCGTGATCGCCATCCAGTAGAACGGGAACAGCAGCACGAAGACAAAGACCGCCAGCGGCAGATAGACCACAAGGATGCGGCGCGGCAGGGTCTCGAACTGTTCAAGCGGGGCGGAATTGTCCTCGGTCGCTTTGGCCATGATGCGCGCTCCTTAATCCTGACCTTGTTGCCATTTGCGGCGCTGAAGGCCGAAGAAGCTGAACAGAATGGCCGCCAGCAGAAAGGGGATCATCGCGACCGCGATGATCCCCTTTCTGCTGGCGGCCATTC
>JAGPGI010000245.1 GCA_018056045.1 Paracoccus sp. (in: a-proteobacteria) | reverse complement strand
GTGCTGCATATCCTGGCCCTGGCGCAGGAAGGCGGCGTCGATTTCACCATGGATGATATCGACCGGCTGTCGCGCAAGGTGCCCTGCCTGTGCAAGGTGGCGCCCAACAAGGCCGATGTGCATATGGAAGACGTGCATCGCGCCGGTGGCATCATGGCCATTCTGGGCGAACTGGATCGCGGCGGGCTGATTACGCGCGACTGTTCAACCGTACACGCAATTACGCTTGGTGCGGCGATCGACCAATGGGATATCGCCAAATCCAACAACCCCGAGGCGCGGCAGCTTTTCCTCGCCGCCCCCGGTGGCGTGCCGACACAAGTGGCCTTTTCGCAATCCTCGCTGTGGTCCGATCTGGATATCGACCGCAGCAATGGCGTGATCCGCTCGGCCGAAACCCCCTTCTCCAAGGATGGGGGCCTTGCGGTGCTGAAGGGCAATATCGCGCTGGATGGCTGTATCGTGAAAACCGCCGGGGTCGATGAATCGATCCTGAAATTCACCGGCAAGGCCGTGGTGTTCGAAAGCCAGGATGCGGCCGTTTACGGCATCCTGAATGGCAAGGTGGTGGCGGGCGATGTGGTGGTGATCCGCTATGAAGGCCCGAAAGGCGGGCCGGGGATGCAGGAAATGCTGTATCCGACCAGCTATCTGAAATCGAAAGGTCTGGGCAAGGCTTGTGCGCTGATCACCGATGGGCGGTTCTCGGGTGGCACGTCGGGCCTGTCGATCGGCCATGCCAGCCCCGAGGCGGCGGCGGGCGGCACCATCGGCCTTGTGCGCGATGGCGACCGGATCGAGATCGACATTCCCGCCCGGACCATCCATCTGGCGGTATCCGAGGCCGAACTGGCCGCGCGCCGCGCCGAACAGGATGCAAAGGGCTGGCAGCCGGCAGAGCCGCGCAAGCGTCAGGTTTCGACCGCGCTGAAGGTCTATGCCCAATTCGCGGCTTCGGCCGACAAGGGGGCCGTGCGCATCCTGCCGGAATGATGGGAGCCGCGCGCCCCGCCTCTGTGCACCGGCCTGGCCAGTCATGCTGGCCGCCGGTGCTTTTGCCAGCCTCCAGCCCCGTGAAAGATTGACACATGGTTACCCCCCCTTCGCCGCCTGCCCTGCGTCCCCATGCCGAATTGCACAAGGAAGGGCTGCGGGTTGAACCGGGCATCGACACGCGGGGGCAACATCTGCATATCCGGTTCGAGGCCCCGGCCCAGCTCAACAATGCGCCGATGTTCTATTACAAGGACCTTGAAATCGGGATGTATTCCTATTTGCGCACCGGCACCGTGCGCAATGTGAAGAAGATCGGGCGCTATTGCAGCATCGGCCCGAATGTGACCATCGGCGAAGGCGAACATCCGACGACCTGGCTTTCCACCTCGCCTTCGCAATATACCCATGCGCAATTCGCCTTCTGGCCGCCCGAACGCGAGGCCACCAAGAAACGGCGCATCGCCCGCAGCCGCCAGAACAGCGATGAGGTGACCGGCGATGTCGTCATCGGCAATGATGTCTGGATCGGCGGCGGCGCCACCATCCGCCGGGGCGTGACCATCGGGGATGGGGCCATCATCGCGGGTCAGGCCTTTGTCACCAAGGATGTGGCGCCCTATTCCATCGTGGCGGGCCTGCCCGCCAAGCATCGCCGCTATCGCTTTGCCCCCGAGGTGATCGCCGCCTTGCAGGATCTGAAATGGTGGGAATTCGACATCAATGATCTGGCCGGTGTGCCCTTTGACAAGATCGAGCCTGCGATTGCCGAAATCCGCCGCCGCGAGGCCGAGGGCCTGATCCGGCGCTGCCCGCCGCGGTTCCGCACGGTCCGGGTCTATACCCGCGGCTCGTATGATCTGTCAGAGGCCCCGCAAGGCTGATCTGCCTGCCCCCCCCCCAAAGGAAAAGGCCGGGCGCAATGGCCCGGCCTTGTCGTCTCTTGCAGGGCTGATGCCTTAATAGACATGCCGGACAATGCCGGTCTGGTTGCGCTGATGCAATTCCAGAATGGCATCGGCCACGGCTTCGGGTTTCAGGTTCGGGCCCTGATCCTCATCGGGGAAGGCGTTGCGGCGCATCGGCGTATCGGCGCGGCGCGGCACGATGCAGCTGACCGTGACGCCTTCGGCGGCCCATTCCTCGGCCAGGGCCTGCGTCAGGTTCACCACCGCCGCTTTCGAGGCCGAATAGGCCGCCGTATTGGCGCGCCCGCGGTAATAGGACGAGGACGAGGTCAGAACCAGATGGCCGCGCGTCTCGCTCAGATATGGCAGGCTGGCCTGCGAGACCACGATACTGCCCATCAGGTTGATCGTAAGCGCTACCGCGTGGCCCTATGCGTCGAGGCTTGACGGCTGGTTGAAGCGCCATGGCATGAGGTCTTCGATGCCGCTTTGCGGGTGGCCGTCGAGGATGGCGCGCAGAGTGGCGGCGATATAGTCGACCGGGTTCACGTCGGACATCTTGCAGGTGGCGACCAGCGAGGCCAGCATGGCCCAATTCTCGGCGCCGATTTCATTCCCTGCAAATAGTACATTTTTTCTTGTCAGAGCGATTGGGCGGATCTGGTTTTCGACCGGGTTGGTGTCGAGCTCCAGAATGCCGTCATCCAGGAAGCGGATCAGTCCGGGCCAGTGCGCCAAGGTGTAGCGGATGTCTTCGGCGAGCTGGGATTTCTGCGGGATGCGCGAGAGCTGGGCTTCCAGCCAGGGTTTCAGCGCCGCGATGATCGGTGCCGCATGCTCACGCCGGGCGGCGAGGCGCACGTCTGCCTCATTGCCACGCACGGACTTCTCGATCTGGTAGAGCAGCGCGATCTGGCGCAGCATTTCTTCGGCGATGGGTGAACCATCGCTTTCGAAGCGCTTCACGAAGCGGCGGCGCACATGGGTCCAGCAATAGACCAACTGCCACGGGCCAGTGTCGCGGGCGATCCCGGTCAGCGCGTTGTAGGACTGGTAGGCGTCGCATTGCAGGAAGCGCCCCCGATACCCGGCCAAAAAGTTCAGCGGGTGCGCCTTACCCCGGCCGGGGGCGTAGTGGAACAGCACGATGGGTGGGCCAACCCCACCATGGCCGCGATCATCGGACACGACGGCCCAGAAGTAGCCACTCTTGGTGCGTTTCAGGCCCGGTTCCAGCACCGGGGCGCGAGTTTCATCCACGAAGATCCGGTCGGCGCCACGCAGATGGGCACGCATGTGGTTGATGACGGGCATCAGGTGGAAACAGGCCCGCCCGACCCAGTTGCCAAGCGTGCCGCGATCCAGATCGATCCCTTGCCGCTTGAAGATCTCGGCCTGCCGATAAAACGGCAGATGGTCGCCGAACTTCGAGACGATGATCCAGGCGATGAAGAGTTCCGTAGGCAGCCCACCGGGCACCACATGTTCAGGCGCATGTGCCTGCGCCACGGCCTGCGAACAACGACGGCAGGCATATTTCGGCCGCCGCGTGACCAGCACCCGGAACTGTGCGGGGATCACGTCCAGTCGCTCGGACACGTCTTCCCCGATCCTGGCCATCTCGCCGCAACCACAGGGGCAGAGCGTGCTGGCAGGCTCGATCACCCGCTCGACGCGCGGCAGATGGGGCGGCAGGTGCCCGCGGTTGCGCCTGGGCTTGCCGGGCGTTTCCCCGCGCGCCCGCTGCATCGCCGCCTCGGCTTTCTCCTGCGCGGCCTCAAGCACGCCTTGGGCAAATTCCGCATCTTCCAGGGGAAGGTTGAACTGGTCGGGCGAGAGCTTTTCGGAGCGCTTGCCGAATTTCTCGCGCTGCGCCGCGTGCAGGATATCCTGCAGCCGCCGATTGGCCTCTTGCGTCTCGGCCAGCGTCGCCTCCACCTCAGCGAGGCGGGCCTTCAGCAGAGCATTTTCACGCGCAAGATCAGCGGCTTCCATGGCAGAAAGTGAATCACAGGATGCCATGTGAGGCCAGTAAAAACAGGCCTTTCGGCACAGTTTCCCGTCATCCAGCCACCAGCGGACGCCGCGCCCGCTCTGGCCGCACCAGCCGCCAATCCACACCTTCAAACAGCGCCGCGAACTGCGCGCTGGACATGCGCATGACCCCGTCGCGCACCTGCGGCCAGACGAACTTGCCGCCCTCGAGCCGCTTGTGAACCACAACCATCCCGGTCTGATCCCAGATCAAGAGCTTGATCCGATCCGCCCGCCTCGCTCGGAAGACGAAGGCGGCTCCGCAGAACGGGTCCATCCCGAACATCTCCTGCACCGCCAGCGCCAGGCCATCGATTCCCTTGCGGAAGTCCACCGGCCGGGTCGCCACGAAGACCTTCACCGGCCCGCCATGACCGAACATCACGATGCTGCAGCCCGTGCCGCGCGGATCGCCCGCGTCAGCTGACCCTCATCGACACCAGAACCCGCCCGGATCACGACATCGCCAACGACGATCTCAAGATCGGACCGGGCGACCGCCGCCGGTGCCGCAGCCGAACTGTCATCAACAACCAGTTCCGCGAAGACAGGCAGGGCCGCCACGCTCTCGGGCACCATGAGATTGCCTTTGCGTATCTGCTTGCGCCAATCGTAGATCTGCCAGCGCGTCGTGCCATGCTTGCGCGCCACATCCGCGACCGTCACACCGGGCATCATGCTCTCCACCGCGATCCGCGCTCGCTCGGCTTTTGTGCGCTGCCGCCGACCACTCGGCCCCTCGATTACTTCCAGCCGCGAAGCTCCAACACCCATCGAGCCGTCCAAATGGACGCCCATTCTGTCGTCTCTCTCCAAATCCAACACCTCCGCTGCACGTGTGCGCGGAGAATGCTGGCTTCAGATCAGAAATGGCAGAAGGGGATCGGCGTCGCGCTTACCAGCAGCCTTCATCTAGCCCCGATTTATCGGGGCTTTTTCGTGTGCCGGCGTCACAAGAAAAATCATCCTTGATCATATCGGCAGATCTCTAACCCGTTGAAAATGCTCGTATGTCCAAGTG
>JAGPGI010000244.1 GCA_018056045.1 Paracoccus sp. (in: a-proteobacteria) | reverse complement strand
GCGCTGCGCGTCGTCATGCGTCAGGAAATCAGCGAGCTGCATCAGAAGCTGAAGACCACGATGATCTATGTGACCCATGATCAGGTCGAGGCCATGACCATGGCCGACAAGATCGTGGTGCTGCATGCCGGCCGGGTCGAACAGGTCGGCAGCCCGCTGGAACTGTACAACGCCCCCGCGAACCTGTTCGTGGCCGGGTTCATCGGCAGCCCCAAGATGAACTTCATCACCGGGCCCGAGGCGGCAAAATATCAGGCCCATACCATCGGCGTGCGTCCCGAGCATGTCGAGGTCAGCAAGGATGGCGATGGCTGGGAGGGCAAGATCCTTCTGGCCGAGCATCTGGGTTCGGACACCTTCCTCAAGGTGGCCTGCCCGGTCGTGGGCGAAATGACCGTTCGCGGCAATGGCGAGATGGGCCTGCATCACAATGACACCGTCCGCCTGAAGCCGCGCGCCGACCGCATCTATCGCTTTGACGACAAGGGTCTGGCGCTGAAATAGGCCGATGCCGGGGCAGGGGTGCCCCGGGCTCCTCTTGCGGCGCGGGCCGGGGCTTTAGCCGGCCCGCGCCTTCATTGCCAAAAGGACCCGCATCCTTTGGCGCGACATGCATGAACGCCGGGCGCCGTGGCGCCGCAGGCGAAACGGATGGCACAGATGACAGCAGAAATCGCACTTCCCCGCTATGACCGCAGCAAGCTCAAGCCGGGCATCGTCCATATCGGTCTGGGAAACTTCCACCGTGCCCATATGGCCGTCTATCTGGACGACCTGTTCAATCAGGGCGAAAGCCATGACTGGGCGATCATCGGCGCCGGCGTGCGCGCGCCCGACAGTCGCATGCGCGATGCGCTGAAAGGGCAGGACTGCCTGTCGACGATCATCGAGCTGGACCCCAAGGGCAAGACCTGCCGCCGTGTCGGCGCCATGATCGACTTTCTGCCGGTCGAGGCGGACAATGCCAGCCTGATCGCGGCGATGACGGATCCGGCGATCCGCATCGTCAGCCTGACCGTCACCGAGGGCGGCTATTTCGTGAACCCCGCCACCGGCAAGTTCGACCCCGCCGCGCCCGAGATCGTGGCCGACGGCGCCAATCCCGGTGCGCCGGTCACGGCTTTCGGGGCCATTGTCGCGGCGCTGAAGGCGCGGCGCGCGGCGGGCATCCCGCCCTTTACGGTCATGTCCTGCGACAACCTGCCCGGCAACGGCCATGTCACCCATGACGCGGTGATCGGCACGGCGCGCCTCTCTGACCCGGAACTGGCCGCCTGGATTCAGGCGAACGTGGCCTTTCCGAACGGCATGGTCGACCGCATCACCCCGGCGACCGGCCCGCGCGAGCGCGCCATGGCCGCCAGCTTTGGTCTGGGCGACGACCCGGTGCCGGTGACATGCGAGCCCTTCCGCCAATGGGTGGTCGAGGACAATTTCCCCAATGGCCGCCCGGCGCTGGAAAAAGTGGGTGTCACCTTCTCGGATCAGGTCCATGCCTTCGAGATGATGAAGATCCGCATCCTGAACGGCGGCCATGCGATCATCGCCTATCCGGGCGGGCTGATGGGCATCGAATATGTCCATGAGGCCATGGCCGAGCCGCTGATCCGCGACCTCCTCGACAAGATCGAAACCGAGGAAATCCTGCCCATCGTGCCGCCGGTGCCGGGGACCGATCTGGATGCCTACAAGACCTTGATCATCGACCGTTTCTCGAACCCCGAGATCGCGGATACCGAGCGGCGGCTATGCCTTGACGGCTCGAACCGCCAGCCCAAGTTCATCATCCCCTCGATCCGCGACAATCTGGCGCGCGGCGTGGTGCCGAAGGGGCTGGTCCTCGCCTCGGCGCTGTGGTGCCGCTATTGCGCCGGCACCGACGAGAATGGCGCGGTGATCGAGCCGAACGATCCCGACTGGGACCGCCTGACCCGCGTCGCCCAGGAGGCACGCGCCTGTCCCGCCGCATGGCTGGAGCAGCGCGCGATCTATGGCGATCTGGCCGACAATGCCGAGTTCGTCGCAGCCTTTACCCAGACGCTGAACGATGTGTGGAAAAATGGCACCGCCGCCACCATCCGTGCCTATCTGGGCTAGGGCGGACAGCTTTGCCATGACATGGAAAGGCCCGGACCGTCAGGACCGGGCCTTGTTCATTGGCAGATTGGCAGGGGTCAGACCCGTTCGCCCCGGACCCATGTGCCGCGCAGCACGGGTGTTGTGTCCTCGATCAGCCGGAACCGGATCAGGTCGGCGCGCAGGCCAGGCGCGATCTGGCCGCGATCCTTCAGTGCCGCGGCCCTGGCGGGATTGGCGCTGACCGTGGCGATGGCACGGGGCAGATCGTCCCAGATCCGCGCCAGAATCGCTGCCCCCGCCAGCAGCCCGGCGGGCACGTAATCCGAGGACAGGATGTCCAGATGCCCGCTGCGCGCCAGATCGGCGGCGGAGACATTGCCCGAATGGCTGCCGCCCCGGATCAGGTTCGGCGCCCCCATCATCACCATGATGGCCTGATCGTGGCAGGCGCGGGCGGCCTCGGGCGTGGTCGGGAACTCGGCCAGCCGCACGCCATGTCCCGCCGAGACGGCGACATGTTCGGGCGTGGTGTCGTCATGGCTGGCCAGCACCGCGCCCAACCGGTGCGCGATCTCGACCGTCGCCGCCTCATGGGCGTCGCCAAAGCGGTCGCGCAGCGCCTGCAGGCGGGCGACATGTTCGGCGAACTCGGCGTCGCCCAGCTTGTATTTGCCCTGCACATATTGCGCGAGCTTCGAGATGTCGCGGAACTGGCGCTGGCCGGGGGTGTGGTCCATCAGGCTGACGATGCCGACGCGATCCTCGGGGCCGAACTCGTCCAGCTCGGCCAGCAGGGTCTCGGAACAGACCTCGGCGCGCAGATGCAGCAGATGGCTGATCCGCAGCACGCCGCGCGCCCGCAGCGCCGCCAGCTCATGGGCCAGCGGGCGGGCGTATTTTTTGTAATCGTCATCCGGCCCGTCGCTGGGGATGGACCCCACGCGCATCGCGTCAAAGACCGTGGTGATGCCGCAGCCCGCCAACTCTGCGTCATGGGCCAGAATGGCGCTGGCATGGGGCCAGTCCACGCCGGGGCGCGGGCGCATGTGGCGTTCCAGATTGTCGGTATGCAGCTCGACCATGCCCGGCGCGAGATAGTCGCCCTGCATGTCCAGCGCCCCGGGCGGGAGTGATGTGCCGGGCAGGATCTCGGCGATCAGCCCGTTCTGGATCACCACTGCGCCGGGGGTGACGCGTTCGGGCAGGATCAGTTGCGCATTGGCAAGGATGGTCTGGGTCATGTCTGTGGCCGGCTCTCTGTATCGAGGCAAGGGAACAGGCGGCGCGTTCGCCGTCAAGACCGAGGCTTTGCCCTTGTGCGGCAATCCACGCAAGGGGCGACGGGGCGTGAACAGGGTGCCGGCCGATGATGCGGCCCGGGCGCTGCGCTCAGGCGATCAGCTCGGCGACCCAGGCCGGGACCACCTGGGTCGCGGGTCCCGTGCGCACCTCGTCGAAATCGATGCTGACGGCGGATGAGGCGAGGTTCAGCTCGACCGTTCTGGCGCCGCTTCGGCGCGCATGCTGCGCGAGGCCCGCTGCCGGATAGACCTGACCCGAGGTGCCGATGGCGGCAAAGATCTCGGCCGCTTCGACGGCGGCCCAGATCCGTTCCATGTGATAGGGGATCTCGCCGAACCAGACGATATCGGGCCGGGTCGCGGGCTTGCCGCAGCGGGGGCAGGGGTCCAGCGAGCGCATGACCAGCGTCGCCGACCAGCGATGCCCGCAGGCGGCGCAAAGCGCGCCGAGCAGGCTGCCATGCATGTGGATCACCTCGGGCGAGCCGCCGCGTTCGTGCAGATCGTCCACATTCTGGGTGATCAGCGTGACCTCGTGATGATGGGCCAGCACGGCCAGCGCCCGATGCGCGGCATTGGGTTGGGCGCGGGCCGCATCGGCCCGGCGCAGATTGTAGAAGCGATGCACCAGCACCGGGTCGCGGCGAAAGCCCTCGGGTGTGGCGACATCCTCGATGCGATGCTCTTCCCACAGACCGTCCGTGGCGCGGAACGTCCTGATTCCGCTCTCAGCCGAGATACCCGCCCCGGTCAGCACCGCAATCCGCATCAGGGCTCAGTTCGCGCAATAGGCTTCGGCGGTGGTGGCAAAGTTCTTGTAGCGCGCCCAGAAGGCGTTGTCGGAATCGCTTTTCGACATGCGCACCTCCTGCGCGCGTTCGGCATCGCCAAAGAATTTCGCCGCGCGGCGCTGGTCGGAACGCGACAGCGTCATGTCGGCGACCTGCTGGATGCAGCCGCAAAGCTGGCGGCTGCTGGCGCTGCGATCGGACCGCATGCAGGCGGAATCGACAGGGCCGGCAACGGCTAGCGGCGTAGTCAGGACCACCGCGGCAGCGGCGATAAGAAAGCGGTTGATCATGTCTGTCTCCTCGGATCTTGCCCGGCGGCCGGGGCTGCGCACCCTCTTTGAGCCGTCCGTTTATCCAAGGAAGGTTAACAGAACCTCTCTCACGGCTCAATCACGGGCTGGTGACCATGGATCGCGGCGCGGCGGGATCTCGCCGCAAGATATGCCGCCCTTGGGTCGCTACGCGGGGCGCGGCGTATAGCCGGCGTCCCGAATCACCTGCTCGGCACGGGTGGCCTCCAGCCCTTCGACGGTGACGCTGTGGCTGGCAAGGTCGGTCACCGCGCGACCGCCCGCCTCGGTCACGGCTTTTTCAATGGCGGCGGTGCAATGGCCGCAGCTCATGTCTTCAACGTGAAATTTCATCGCCTGTCCTTTCGTCTGGCTGGCAACGCGCCTATGATTGCGCCATACCGCGCCCGGCGCAATTCCCCCCAACCGCAGGATATCCGGCCAATGGTCACCGAAAATTTCCGTGGCGCGATCCTGATGGTCGTCTCGATGGTGCTTTTCGCGTTCG
>JAGPGI010000243.1 GCA_018056045.1 Paracoccus sp. (in: a-proteobacteria) | reverse complement strand
CCCATGAGAAAGGCCGCCCCGAGGGGCGGCCCATTCGCTTAGCCGCCCATGATGGCGCGGAAGATGAAATACATCAGCGACGGTCCAAGCAGGCAGCCAAGCCCGGTATAGAAGGTCGCCGTCATCGCACCGTAAGGCACCAGCCGCTTGTCGGTGGCGGCAAGACCCCCGGCAACGCCGCTGGTCGTGCCCATCAGCCCGCCATAGGCCATGGCCGATTTCGGATTGTTCAGCCCGATCAGCGGCGCGATGAAGGGCGTGCCGATCATCACCAGAACCGACTTGATCAGGCCCGCCGCGACCGACAGCGCGATAATCTCGCTCGAGGCGCCCAGCGCCGTGCCGGTCACCGGCCCGACGATGTAGGTCGCCGCACCCGCGCCCAGCGTCGTCATGCTGACTGCATCGGTATAGCCAAACATCAGCGCCACCACGCCGCCAACGATGAAGGACAGCACGATCCCCAGGATCAGCGAGACGACGCCCGTCACCCCGGCCTTGCGGATCAGTCCCAGATCGACGCCGTAAGCGGTCGAGACGATGGCAAAGTCGCGCAGCATGGCGCCGCCCATGATGCCCATGCCGGCAAACAGTTCGAGATCGGCCATGCCTTTCTTGCCGCCGGTCATCACCCCGCCGACATAGGCCAGCACAAGGCCCAGAATGATCGCCACTGCCGAGCCGTGCAGCCGGCCATTGGTCAGGTGATGCGAGGCGTAATAGCTGACCCACATCATCAGGCCGACGATGACAAAGGCGAAAAGCAACCCGTTCTTGATCAGGACTTCGGAAATCAGTTCCATCTCAGCCGGCCTCCTCTTCGGTGGTGGGGGGCAAGGGCTCGGACACCCCGCCAATGCGGGCAACGGCCGGAACCAACGCCCAGCAGACCACCGTCGCCCCGACCCCGGCCAGAAGCGCGATCGGGCCGCCGGTCACGGCCGAGACCACATTCTGGGTCGCAGCCATGGCGACGACGATGGGAATATACATCGCGCTCCAGTAAAGGACGCCCTGTTCGCTCAGCGGCGGAAATTTCCCGACGCGGCGCATCCAGTCACTCAGCACGATCAGCAGCAGCATGGCGAAACCCACGCCGCCAACATTGGAATCGACACCCAGAAGCGTGCCTAAAACATCGCCGACAATCATGCCCGCGATCAGACAACCCGCCAGAACGGCGGTGCCATAAATCATCATTTGGAATTCCTCCCTTGGGGATGTCCGGGCGGGGCCTCCTCTGCCCCGTCACGCCCGGACAGAATGTTCAGCGATAAAGGTCGGCGTAGCTTTTGCGCAGTTCGGCCTTCTGGACCTTGCCCATGACATTGCGCGGCAGTTCCTCGACGAACAGCACGCGCTTGGGCTGCTTGTAGCGCGCCAGCTTGTCGGTGATGGCCGCGATGACCGCGCGCTCATCAAGGCTTGCGCACTTTTGCGGCACGACGATGGCGGTGACGCCCTCGCCCAGATCGGGATGGGCAAGGCCGATCACGGCGCTTTCCACGACGCCGGGAATGTCGTCGATCAGGCTTTCGACCTCTTTGGGATAGACGTTATAGCCGCCCGAGATCACCAGATCCTTGTCGCGCCCGACGATGCGCAGATAGCCATCCTCGCCGATCTGCCCCAGATCGCCGGTGATGAAGAAGCCGTCCTTGCGGAATTCCGAGGCGGTCTTTTCCGGCATCTGCCAATAGCCCTGAAAGACGTTCGGGCCGCGCACCTCGATGGCGCCGATCTCGCCCTGCGGCAGCGGCGTGCCGGTGTCGCGCTCGGTCACGCGGATCTCGATGCCGGGCAGCGCCATGCCGACGGCACCGGGCTTGCGGGCGCCGTCATAGGGGTTGGTGGTGATCATGCAGGTCTCGGTCATGCCATAGCGCTCCAGAATGGCATGGCCGGTGCGCTCCTCGAAGGCGCGGTGATCCTCGGCCAGCAAAGGCGCCGAGCCGGAGACGAAAAGCCGCATCCCGGCGGTGGTGTCGCGACCCAGCCGCTCGGATTTCAACAGCCGGGTATAGAAGGTCGGAACCCCCATCAGCACCGTCGCATTGGCCATCAGGCCGACGACCTCGTCGCCGTCGAATTTCGTCAGCCAGATCATCGTGGCGCCGGCGACGATGGACATGTTCGCGGCGACGAACAGGCCATGGGTGTGAAAGATCGGCAGCGCGTGGATCAGCCGGTCATCGCCGGTATAGCGCCAGCTTTCCAACAGCGCCGCGGTGTTCGAGGCAAGGTTGCCATGGGTCAGAACCGCGCCTTTGGAACGCCCCGTCGTCCCCGAGGTGTAAAGGATCGCAGCCGGATCATCCATGCCGCGCGCCACGCTGTCCTTGCGGGGCGTGGCGGCTGCGGCCAGATCCATCAGGCTGCCCTCGCCCTTGCCACCGAGGCTTTCGACACGCAGGCCATCGCTTTCGCGGACCTTGTGTTCGGCCAGCGTGGCCGGGGTGCAGACGAACAGGCGCGGTGCGGCATCGCCCAGGAAATAGTCGATCTCGGACCCGGTATAGGCAGTGTTCAGCGGCAGATAGACGCCCCCCACCTGCAGGGTCGCCAGATACAGGCAGATCGCCTCGGCGCTTTTGTCGGTCTGCACGGCCACGCGGTCGCCGGGCTGAACGCCGACATCCGTCAGCACCGCCGCAAAGCGCTCGGTCAGCGCGCGGGCCTCGGCATAGGTGATGTCGGGCTGGCCGGGACGCTCGAACAGCGCCTTGCCGGGATTGGCCTCAACCGAGGCAATAAAGCTTTGATGAATCGTCTGCATGGTGTTCCTCTCTCCCCTGATTATTCGATCATGTCAGCGCAGAAGCACCGAGGCCACAGGCGCGCCGGTGGCGATTGTCCCGTCGCGGACAAAGGCCTCGTGCTGGGTCTCGATGGCGGCGGGATCGTAAAGATAGTTGATCATCAGCGCATGGGCGCGCTTGACGGCGCCGGGCGCCAGATCGGCGGGCCAGTTCACCCGCCACGCGGCGGCACCATTGCCCAGATGAAAACGCGCCACCGGATCATAGGGCGCACCCCGGCGCGACTTAGCCGTGGTGAAATAGCGCGCGGCGACGGCCTCGACCTCGGGGCGAAGACGCTCGACCTCGGCAGGATCGTTTTGCCATTCGCCCTTTTCCAGCTCGGTCCTCAGCGCCACGGCACGCGGATCGGTTTCGCGCGACAGCCATCCGCCAAAACCCGGTGCGGGTGACAGGGTGACAAAGGTCTTCAGCTGCGGCAGCTCCGCCTGCAGGACCGCCACCACCTGCTTGATCAGCAGATTGCCGAACGAGACGCCCTTCAGCCCGGGCAGGCTGTTGTTGATGGAATAAAACACCGCCGTATCGGCCTCATCAGGGGCGGTGACGCGCGGCGCGGTCAGGATCGGCGCGATGGCGCCGGGAATGGCTCGGGTCAGCGCCACCTCGACAAAGATCAGCGGCTCATTGCCGGTCGCGGGGTGGAAAAACGCATAGCAACGGCGGTCCGCCTCATCCAGACGACGGCGCAGATCGTCCCAGTCGGCGATCCGGTGAACCGATTCATAGGCTATGATCTTTTCCAGAATTGCCGCTGGCGTCGACCAGTCGATCCGCTCAAGATAAAGGAAGCCGCGATTGAACCACGAGCTCAGCAGATGCGCGAAATCGCTGTCGATGGGCGCGAGGCTGGGATCGGCGGCGATGGCCTTCAGCAGGTCGGCGCGCATCGCGACCAGTTTCAGCGTCGCGCCCGGCGCCATGTTCAGCCGCCGCAGCAGGGTCTGGCGGCGCGGCTCGACCGTCTCGAAAAGCGTGGCCAGATTGCCGGCCGAAGGGTCGGCGTCATAGGCCGCATAGGCAGCGCGGATAGGTTCGGGATCAGCACCGAAACGGTCGCGCAGCAGGGCAAAGAAATCGCGCTGCCTCTCAGCGTCCAGCTCGGCATAGGCAGCCAGCGCCTGTTCGGCGACCGCAATGCGCGCGGCCTCGCCGATGCGGCCCATCAGCACATCGCAGGCCGCTGCCAGCCGTTCGGCCGCCGGGCGCATCAGCAGGTTCTGCGCGGTAAGCTGATCCTTGCCCCGCCCGCGACGCTCGGTGCGGGTAATCGCCTGCACCAGATCGTTCAGGAATGTCAGATTGACCTTGGCCATGTTGTCCCTCCTCGCTGGGTAGTGTTATACGCCAAGCAACATCTGTTGTATATATTAAAACAGACTATGGACATAATGGCGCTGAGTATAAAATACTGCAGCCAAACGCGACCAAGGGCCCACCGCATGAGCGACGCGCGAAAACCGACCGTTCAGAACATCCGCGATGCGCTGGAAAACGCCATCGTGGATGGGGAATTCCAACCCGGCGAGCGCCTCGACCCCGAGGCGCTGGCGGCGCGATTCGGCTGCTCGCGCACCCCGATCCGCGAGGCGCTGCAGGCGCTGGAGGGTTCGGGCCTTGTGCGGGTGCGCGCCAAGCGCGGGACCTTTGTCACCAAGCTGGGCGTGCCGGAACTGGCCGAGCGATTCGAGGTCATGGCCGAGCTTGAGGCGATGTGCGCAAGACTGGCCGCCCGCCGGGCATCGGCCAGCGAGCTACAGCAGATCGAGGACGCGCAGGCGGCCTGTGCGCGCGCCGCCGAGACGGGCGACAGCGACACCTATTACTATCAGAACACCGCCTTTCATCAGGCGATCTATGCCGCATCACGCAATGCCTTCCTTGAGGCAGAGACCTTGCGGATGCAGGCCATGCTGCAACCCTATCGCCGGCGGCAGGTGCAGTTCCGCGGCCGCATGATGCGTTCGCTGCAAGAACATCAGCGCATCGTCGACCTGATCGTCGCGGGGGATGCCGAGGCGGCCGCAGCCGAGATGCGCAATCATGTGGTGATTCAGGGCGACCGCTTTCACGACCTTGTCGCGTCGATCCGCGCGGTGGATGCCTGACCCGGGCATTCACCTGCATAGGGCCGGCTTTGGCCACGCCGGTTG
>JAGPGI010000242.1 GCA_018056045.1 Paracoccus sp. (in: a-proteobacteria) | reverse complement strand
GCGGCGGCGGCGCCTGCGCTCGCTTGATCGACATGGGCCTGATATTCGGTCGGGTCGATCTGCATCAGCGGATCGCCGGCCCGGACCTCCTGATAATCGGCGACCAGCAGCCGGGTGATGCGACCGGCGACCTCGGCGCTGACCGGGATGGTGTCGGCGCGCAGCGTGGCATTGTTGGTGGTCTGGTTGGTCAGGCCCGCGACCCAGCCACCCCAGCCCAAGGGCACCACCACGGCAAGACCGATCCCGGCCACGATGACCGAGGCCCGCGCAAGGGTCAGCAGGGCATGCATCCGACGCCCCGCGCGATGGAACTGGCGCATCCGCTGCGCGCGGCGCTGGTCCAGATCGAGACCGCGCTGGCCGCCCCGCGCTTTGATCCGGCGGCCGCCGAGATGACCTTTGTCATCGCCACCTCGGATTATTACATCGGCGGGCTGTTTCCCAAGGTCATGGCCCGCATCCAGCGCGAGGCGCCGCATATCCGGCTGTGGCTGCGCATGTTCAACGACCTCAATCTGGTCGAAGAGCTGGACCGGGGCACCCTGCATCTGGTCGTGGGCGCCTTTGGCCGCAGTCCCGGCCGCTTCCGGCGCGAGCCGCTGGTGCTGGTGGAGATGGTCTGGATCATGCGGCGCGGCCATCCGGCGGTGTCAGGGCCGCTGACGCTCGAGGTGCTGGGGCGCTGGCCGCATGTCGATATCCTGCTGTCGGGACGCGCCACCCGCGAGCCCGCCGCCATGCAGGATCAGGAGGGGCTCGAACGGTCCTTTGTCACCAGCGACCCCGCATATCTGGATGCGCTGTTGCGCGAGGCGGGGCTGACGCGACAGGTCGGCGCGACCGTGCCGCTGATCCTTGCCGCGCCGCCTCTGGTCGCGGCGACCGACATGATCGCCATGGTGCCGCGCAGCGTCGCGGAAACCTATCGCGAAACCCATGATCTGGCGCTGTTCGCCCCGCCCTATGCGCGGCCGCCGACCCGGATCGACATGCTGTCCCACAATACTTACGGGGCGCATCCGGCCGTGGCCTGGCTGCGCGGCATGCTGCATCAGGTGGTGGAGGGGGCGGGATAAAGGATGCGCCCGTCCGGCTGGACGGCGGCGCCCGGGGTCAGGCGCGCCGGTTCAAGCCGATCTGCGGACATGATGTGGAAAACCGTCTCGCCGCGGGCGATCAGGTAATCGGCGATGATGCGGCGGTGGCATCGCCACCAGACCGCCTCGGAGCACATGACCGCACAGGTCTGCCGATGGCCGATAGCGCGCAATGCGCCGAGGCCGTCGTGGAAGGCTGTGGAAAGCGCATAATCGGCATAGTTGTGAAAGCTCGGATTGGTCCAGAGGCCGTTGAGGTCCGGGGGCAGGTCCGGGGCCTTGCCGCGCAGCCCGCCAAGCGCCGCGATATGGTCATAGCCGATGCCGGCGGGCGCCAGCGCGGCGGCAAGGGCATCGCGGTTGAATTGCGGATTGTTGCGTGACATCGGCATCTTGCGGACGTCGATGATCCGCCTCACCTCGGGGCCGCCGAGCATCCCGAAAAACTCGGTGATGCTGCGCGTCGAATGGCCGATGGTGAAAAACGCATGCGCCATGCCCGGCCCGTCTCAGATCAGATCAAGGACGCTGCCCCGATGCGCCGCGACATGCATGGTCCTGTCGCTTTTGATCTCGTATTGCGGGTCGGCTTCGCTGGCGCGATGGGTATGGCCCTTATAGTCGAAATCGCTGGTATGAATGGCGATGATCCGGCCCGAGACCCGGCCCGCCTCGGAGTTCCAGCTGACGTGATCACCGATACTGAAGCGTCTGGCCATGCGATGTCCTCCTGTTTTCTGTGCCTCGTCAGACGGCGCCCTCATAGCCCACGGCGCGCTCTATGCGCAGGGCCGCGTCGCGCACGGCCTGCGCCAGTTCCTCGGCCCGCAACTCGGCCTGTCGTTCGGCCAGCACGATGGAAATGGTCGCCGCGCAGGCGCCCTTCTCGTCGCGCACCGGCGCCGCGATACAGGCCACGGCGAATTCCGACTGGCCCATCTGCACCGCCAGCCGCTGGGCAAAGTCGTGCCGGGATTGCGCGGCCAGAATGGCGGGATCGGTCTGGGCCGTGCCGGTCGCCGAGGGGCGGGCGGCTTCCGTGAATGTCGCCAGCCGCTCGGCATCGCTCAGATGGCCCAGCAAAAGCCGCCCCGAGGCGGTCCAGTTCAGCGGCACCCGCGTGCCCACATCCGAGGTGATGCGGAAATGGCCTTGCCCCTCGACCATGGCGATCACCGCCATCATCAGCCCGTCGCGGGCGCATAGCTGCACGGTCTCGCCGGTCACCTCGGCCAGACGGCGCATTTCGCGCCGCGCCTCGGCGTAAAGGTCGATCGAGGCGCGATAGCTGAGCCCATAGCGCATGAGACGCGGACCCAGCCAGATCGCACCTTCCTCGCGCCGGCTCAGCATGTCGCGTTCGACCAGCTCGTCGACCAGCCGGTAGACGGTCGAGACGGGGGCGCCCGTCGCCTTGCTCAGCTCATAGCTGCTCATCGGCCGGTTCTGCTCGGTCAGCACATCGAGGATTTGCAGACTGCGGTCGATGCCGCTGGTGCGGCTGCGGGGAATGGCATCCATGGGCGCTCCTGTCCTGTGTTCCATAAGTATGGAAGGGCGCAGGGTTGATCAAGACTGTTACGCCTGCCCCAGCCAGTTCAGGTAGGCGCTGACGCCCCCATTGCGCGGCCCGTCCAGATCCGAGGGATCGCTTGGGATGCTGGCCGCGTCGCGCAGCACCTCGGAGAGGGTGTCGCCGACGATTTCGGCCTGATCGGGCGCCAGATTGCAGGGATCAAGCTGGAAATAGTTCAGTTCGACCTCGTGGTCGCAGACGATGATGGCGGGGTCCAGCCCGGCCAGATGGCGGGCGATGGCGGCGGCGGTGGTGCCGGCGGTTGCGGGATCAACCTCGACCTGCAAGCGGTCCAGCGGGTTGCCGGTCGGGTCGGGCACGATGCGCGGCGTGATGCCGCGAATGCCGGCCAGCTTTTGCTGCCACAGCTCCAGCGCGGCACGTTCCTCGGCGCGGATGGCGGCATGGTCGCGGGTCATCCAGCGCTCCATGGCGCGGATGGCGCCGGCGATGCTTTCCTTGCCGATCTTCATGCCGCGCCCGATGCCGATATTCTGCAGATAGGCCGCGCGCACCAGATCGCGGCGCCCGGCGATAATGCCGCCGGTGGGGCCGCCCAGAAACTTATGCGCCGAATAGATCGCCAGATCGGCGCCCTGGGCGAGAAAGCCGCGCAGGTCGTATTCCGAGGCCGCATCGACGATCACCGGCACCCCGGCCTCGTGGCAGATCTCGGCGAAGCGGGGAAAGGGGATCTGGCCGTAATGCACGACATGATGCGAGACGACATAAAGCGCCGCCGCCGTATCCGGCCCCAGCGCGCCCCGCAGCTGGTGGTCCATCGCCAGCGTCGACTGGCCGATCTGGCGCACGGTGCCGCCGGCCAGTTCGATTGCGGTCGAGATCGGCGCGCCATAGCCGCACAGATGCCCGGTCTGCACGACTATTTCGGATTTCGGGCCGGGACGCCTGGGCAGCGCCTCGGCGCGGGCGGGGTCCAGCCCGGTGATGCAGCCTGCGACACATAGCGAGATGCCGGCGCTGGCCGAGGCGGTCATGCAGCCCGCCTCGGCCCCGGTCAGCGCGGCGATGGTGGCGCTGGCCCGGGCCTGCAACTCGTGCATGCGCACGAAATGGCCCATCGAGCCTGCCGTCGCGGCCGACACTTCGGGATGCGCGCGGCTGGCCCCCAGCCCCGTCATCGTCCCGGATACGTTGATGACCCGGCCCAGCCCGTTCTGGCGGTGCCAGCCCCAGTCCTCATTCGCGCCGAAATGTGAAAGCTTGTTGTCAGTCATGGTCTGGTCCTTTTGAGGGCGGGCCGCTCAGGCCCCGGTGGCCAGTTCGAACACGGCCTCGATCTCGACGGTGATGCGGTTGGGCAGCGAGCCGACCCCGTAGGAGGTGCGGGCATGCACCCCCGCCTCGCCAAAGACCTGATGCATGATCTCGGAGGCACCGTCGATGACATGGGGATGGGCCTCGAAATCGGGATCGGCATTCACGAGGCCGGTCAGCTTGACCACGCCCCCGATGGCATCGAGCGAGCCGAATTCGTCGCGCAGCACCGCAAGGATATTGATCGCCACCAGCCGGGCATGGGCGCGGGCCTCGTCGGCGCTGATCTCGGAGCCGACCTTGCCGCGCAGCAGCGTGCCGTCGGCCAAGACCGGCCCTTGCCCCGAGACATAGAGGCTGGCGCCATGGCGGCGCAGGTTGCGAAAGGCGCCGATGGGGCTGGGCGCGGCCTCGGGCAGAGTGATGCCCAATGCCGCAAGGCGCGTCTCATGGGTGGAGGCGGGGATGTCTGGGGTCATGCGGCGCTTTCGGTCTTGAGGCAGTAACTGACATGGGAGGGGCCGAGTGCGACCGGCGGCTGCCGGGTTTCGGCGCAGGCCTGATCGGCCAGCCGGCAGCGGGTGCGAAAGACGCAGCCCGAGGGCGGATTGAGCGGGCTGGGAATGTCGTCGGACAGCACCTGCCGGTTGCGGATGGCGCGCGGATCGGGCTGCGGGATCGCCGATAGCAGCGCCTGCGTATAGGGATGGGCGGGCTGGCGATAAAGCGGCGCGGCGGGGCCGGCCTCGACGATGCGGCCCAGATACATGACGATGATCTGGCCGCAGAGATACTCCACCGCCGCCAGATCATGGGCGATGAAGAGCATGGTCAGGTTGCGCTTCTCGCGCAGGTCCAGCAGCAGGTTCAGGATCTGCGCCTGAATGGACACGTCGAGCGCCGAGACGCTTTCGTCAGCCACGATGAATTCGGGGTCCAGCGCCAGCGCGCGG
Organism: Paracoccus sp. (in: a-proteobacteria); assembly: GCA_018056045.1. Taxonomy (GTDB): domain Bacteria; phylum Pseudomonadota; class Alphaproteobacteria; order Rhodobacterales; family Rhodobacteraceae; genus Paracoccus. The sequence continues at coordinate 85 of JAGPGI010000242.1, read as the reverse complement.
GCGATGCCGATACGCTGGCGCTGGCCGCCGGAAAACTCATGCGGATAGCGGTTGATCGCATCGGCGCGCAGCCCGACCTCATCCA
>JAGPGI010000013.1 GCA_018056045.1 Paracoccus sp. (in: a-proteobacteria) | reverse complement strand
GTGTAGCTTGGTGCGGTGCTGGCGTGGGAAGGACATGTAAGCCAGCACATCGTACTCGCTGTCATCCATCAAATCGGCCAGCTTTGGCCATCTCGGGCGCAACTGCTCGGCCAACCACCCGCACTCAGGACTGGAAATGCGCTCGCCCCGCGAGTCCATCGCAGCCCAAACCGCAACCACCAGAGTGGCCGGAAGCCTCTGAAGTGGTCGATTTGCCATATGAGCTTACACCCGCTCATTTGAAGCCCGCCTTTGCAGTTGGGCAGCAAAAGGCGGGCAATGGCAAATGCGACACATGACCAAGCGAAAGCCTCTGCCGGCACGGGCTGGCAGCGCGTGGCGCGGTCGGAAGGGGCGGGGTCAGCGAATGGTGTATCCGCCGTCGACGACCAGGTTCTCTCCGTTGACGATGGCCGCCAGATCCGAGCAGAGATACAGCGCCGCAGCAGCGATCTCAGCCGGGCGTGCGAAACGCCCGACCGGGATCTCGCCGCGCGCCTTCTCGCCCTTCTCGCCGGACCAGCCCACCAGCGCCATCGGCGTCTCGACCACCGTCGGCGAGATGGCATTGACGGTTATGCCGTGTCGCGCCCATTCCAGCGCCAGCACCTTGGTCAGCCCGATCAGGCCGGCCTTGCTGGAGCCATAGGCGGCATGTTCGGCGATGGCGACGATGCCCGCCTGCGAGGCGAGATTGACCACCCGGCCGCGCCCCGAGACCTTCAGCCAGGGCAGCGCGGCCTTTGCCATCAGCCAGGGCGCGCGCAGATTGATGGCGTGGGTCAGGTCCCATTCCTCGATCGACTGTTCCTCGGCCGGCCCGACCACGCCCAGCCCGGCATTGTTGATCAGGATGTCGATGCCCATCGCCTGGCCGATCTCGCCGACGATCCGGCCGATGGCCTCGGGATCGGTCAGGTCAAGTCGCCACGCCCTGTGTTCGCCCGGCAGGCGATGAAGCAGCTCTGTGCAATCGACCCGATCAACCAGCGCCAATCGCGCGCCCCGGGCCGCAAAGCCCTCGGCCAGCGCCGAGCCGATGCCACCCGCGGCGCCGGTGATCAGGACGGTTCTGCCATGAAATTCGGTCATGATCGCCCCCTTCAGATGTCAAAATTCGTCGGCAGGATGACCATGTCGCGGATGGTCACGTTGCGCGGACGGGTCAGCATATAGAGCACCGCATCCGCGACCTCGGTCGGCTCGATCAGGCTGCCGCTTTCCTTGGCCTTGCGCAGGTTTTCCTCTGGCCAGTCGGCCAGCAGCGCGCTGATCACCGGGCCGGGGGAAACGCCGCCCACGCGGATGCCGTGCTTGTTCAACTGCCGCCGCATGATCTGGATGAAGCTGGTCATCGCCCATTTCGAGGCAGCATAGGCTGGTTCCCACGGAACCGAGGAGTGACCGGCCACCGACGAGGTGACGATGATGTCGCCCGACCCGCGTTCGATCATGTGCGGGATGACATTGTGGACGTTTTTCATCACCACATTGACGTTGAGGTTCAGCATCCGGTCCAGCGCCTCGGGGGTGGTCTCGACCAGATCGCCACCGATATAGCTGCCGGCATTGGCATGCAGGATATCGATCCGTCCGGCCAGACCCAGCACGCCCGACAGCAGGCCATTGCAGCTTTCAGTGTCCAGCAGGTCGATTTGCAGCGTCAGCGCCCGGTCGCCCAGCCGGTCTGCGATGGCCTGCAGCGCCTCGGCATTGCGGTCCACCAGCACGACCGTCGCGCCAGCGGCGTGCAGCGCCTCGGCACTTGCCAGACCGATGCCCGATGCGGCGCCGGTGACGGCCGCGACTTTTCCACTCAGATCATACGCCATATCCGTTTTCCTTTCCTGTCAATGCGTTGTATAGCCGCCATCGGCGACCAGAACCGCACCCGTCACATAGCTGGATGCCGGCGCGCACAGAAACAGCGCGCAGCTCGCCATTTCATCGGGCTGAGCAAAGCGGCCCAACGGGGTGTTCTCGGACCAGACCCGGTTCCATTCCTCATTCGCGATGCCGCCCTTGGTCATGTCGCTGACGACATAGCCGGGGGCGAGGGCATTCACCCGGATGCCGCGGCCGGCATATTCGAAGGCCATCACCCGCGACATCTGGTGCACCGCTGCCTTCGAGGCGTTATAGGCCACCTGAAGCTGCGGCTTGTTGGCCACCTCGGCCGAGATCGAGCCGATGTTCAGGATGCAGCCGCCGCCCTGATCCAGCATCGGCCGAACCGCCGCTCGGGCGACCCGGAAGGGCGCCATCAGGTTGGTGTTCATGATCGCGGCAAGGCGCTCGTCGCCGAATTCGTGGAAGTTGCCATTATCCGCGATGCCCGCATTGTTCACCAGGATATCCAGCCGGCCAAAGCGCTCCAGCGTGGCCTGAACCAGCCGATCCGGCACATCGGGATCGGTCAGGTCGCCTTCGACCCAGTCGCATTTGCCCGCCGCCACCAGCGCATCGACATCTGCGGTGCGGCTGCGGCCGCTGATCATGCATTGTGCGCCCGCCTCGACGAACAGCCGGGCGATCGCAAGGCCGATGCCGCGGTTGCCGCCGGTGACAAGCGCCACCTTTCCGTCCAGCCGGAATTTTTCCAAGCCCATGGGTTCTCTCCTCTCTGATGTCATGCGCCGCAGGCGGCGTGATAGGCCTCAAGGCTTTCGCCCACGCGCCAAACCAGCAATTCCTCGGGATCAAGCGGGCGCTCGGCAAACCCGGCGGCGGCCGGGAAATGCTGCCACAACAGGGGCAGGGGCAGCTTGTGCCCTTGCAGCGCCGCGATCAGCCGCGCCACCGCAGCCCTGGCCGCCTCGCTCGCCCAGTAATAGCGGATGCGATCCGAGAGCGAATAATGGCGCAACCAGGCCTGCGTCGCCGCGTCGCCCGGATAATGCCGTTGCCAGTCGCCGGGGCGGGCCAGCATGATCCGTTCCATTTCGTGCATCAGGGGCCGGTCTCCATAGCCGGGCACCAGATCCGAGGCGATGAGGTCCAGCGCATAAAGCGCCTCGCGCAGCACGAAGGTCAGTTCCGGCCCGACCTTCAGGATCGCAAAGCCGTCCTGCACCAGTTCGGACAGCGGCTGTACGCCCTGATAGTCGGTCGAATGTGCCTCGAAGACCAAGCCCGGCTCGCCGGCCAGAACGCCGACCAGCGACGTTGCCTTTGCCGGGTCATAGCGAATGACGTTCTGGTTGCCGAATTCGACGCCGGGCTGCACGACGATGCCAAGGACGCGCTCGAACGCCTCGGGGATGCCGGCGCGGGCAAAGAGGTCGCGATGCACGGCGATGGTCTGGCGCGCGGCGTCGGGCGAGGTGGGGGCGATTTCGTCCAGCGCGTGATCAGCTCCGCCGGGCGGGGGTGCCTCGGTGCCGATGATATAGCGCGGCATCTCGCCGCCCATCGCCCGCGCAGTGTGCTCGGCCACCCGCGCCAGCCGCACGGCGCGTTCGGCCGTCGCCGCGTCGTCCAGCGCCGCCGGCTCGCCCGCGCAGCCCATCGAGGCATCCAGATGGATTTTGCGAAAGCCGGCACGGATATAGGCCTCGACCATCTTTTCGGCCTCGGTCAGGGCGGCTTCGGCAGGCTGGTCGCGCCAGGGGTTCGGCCCCAAGTGATCGCCGCCCAGAATGATCTGCGCGGGCGGGCAGTTTTCCTGGGTCGCGATGCGCTGGACGAGGGCCGCGAAATCCGCCGGCAGCATGCCTGTATAGCCGCCCAGATGGTTGACCTGATTGCAGGTCGCCTCGATCAGCACCGTCGCACCGGTTTCGGCCCCCTGTCGCAGCGCCGCGCGCAAGACCAGCGGATGGGCCGAACAGACCGAGGTGATGCCGCGCGGCGTCCCCGTGCGCCTGAGACCGGCCAGATCGTCCAGAGTCACCCGGGTCATGCCAGCCTCCGCGTTTCGTTGATGAACTGGTCAAGCTCGCGGCGGGTCCCGGCGCCCTCCATCGGTCCGCGCACGGTGACATTGCGCGCCCCCGCGGCGCAGGCATAGGTCAGCGCGGCCTCGATACCCATGCCAAGCCGACGACAAGCCACATAGGCACCGCCAAAGCAGTCACCGGCCCCGGTCGGGTCGACCTCGGCCACGTCGAAAGCCATTGCATCATGGCGCTGGCCATCGGCGCTGAAACAGGTCGCCCCCGCCGCGCCACGCTTCAGCACGATTTCGCCGACGCCCAGCTGGAACAGCTGGGCGACCGCGGCCGCCTCGCCCTCGACCCCCGCAGCACGCTCCAGTTCCTCGCCCGAGGGCAGCAGCAGGTCGGCCATGCGCACCAGATCGGCAAAATGCGCCTCGGTCTGGGCGTCATACCGGATTTCCTTGCGCAGATTCGGGTCAAGCGAAAGCGAGCCGCCCCGCGCCTTGATCGTCTCGGCGGCGCGCCGGATGATGTCGCAGGCCGCCGGCATCCCCAATGTCGATCCCATGACATGCAGGTGTCCGGCCCGGTGCGCCAGCGCCTCGACGTCTGGCGTCCAGCCGAATCTGGCGGCGGCGGAGGTGCCGATGTTATAGACGAAATCGCGCGAGCCATCGCGGCGATAGCGCACGAAGGCGCTGCCGGTTGGATGGTCGGGATCAACCGCTACGGCCGAGACATCGACACCATCGCGTTTCAGCCGCTCCAGATTGACGGCGCCAAAATCGTCCCCCCCCACGGCACCGATCATTGCCGCCGAGCCGCCTATGCGGCCGCACTGGTCGATAAAGATCGCCGGGGCGCCGCTGGGATAGGGACCGATGAGGGGTTGGGCTTCGCGGAATCCATCACCGAGAGTGGTCGCGACGATCTCGACAAGGATTTCGCCCGCGCAGATCGTGGGCCCCAGCGCATCCGGCGCCAATATGGTCTTGCTCACGTCTTCCCCTCCTTTGCCGGCGTGCTATCCGGCGGATGCATCATCCATGGCTTGTTCGGTAATGTGTCGGTTTTCCAATGACATGAAGCGGCGGTGCAGCATGCAGGCCGCGCCATAGGCCGCGCCGGTTTCAGCGGCACGGTGCAGGATGATCTCGGGCACCGGAAAGGTCGCGGCCTGCGCCGCGCCAAGATGATGGGCGACGCGCGCTTCAACCAGCGGATAGAGTGCCGCCACCGATCCCCCCAGCACAATCCGGTTCGGGTCGATCAGGCGGCAAGCCTCGGCCACAGCCTGGGCCAGATTCCGGGCCCATTCCTCGGCAATCTCGACGGTGCGAGGCTCGCGGTCGCGCACATCCTGCAGAAAGCCCGCCAGCGATACCGGCGCGTCGTCCGACACCGAGCTGTATCGGCGCATCAGATGTTCAAGGCCCAGCACCTGTTCGAGGTCCTCTCCGGTCGGCAGGCGGAGATGGCCGATCTCGCCGGCCAGCCCGTGACCGCCCCGAAACAGCCGGCCGTCGATGACGATGCCGCCCCCGACCCCGGTCTCGATCACCATGAACAGGGTGACGCCCTGTCTGGTCTCGCGATCGCGATAGCTTTCGCCGAAGGCAAAGGAGTTGGCCTCGTTCTCGACCATGATCGGCACGTCCCGCTGCAGCGCGCTCCGCGCCAGTGCCGCCAGTTCGACATCCTTCCAGCCCAGCAGCGGCGCGATCCTGACCAGCCCCTCGCGATCCATCTGCGCCGGAGCCGAAAGGCCGAAGCCCTCGAGCCGATCCAGCCGGTCAGCGGGCATCCCTTCAAAAGCCTGCGTCACCGCCTGCGCCACCGCCTGCTCGGGGCCGACCGCCCGGCCGTCAAAGGGCTCGACCCGGCATTCGACGATCTCGGCGGCCAGATCGATCTGCAAGGTGGTGATATGCTCGACGCCGATTTCCGCCCCAACGAACAGCGCCGCATCCGGCGCCAGTTCCAACAGAATGCCCGGACGCCCCGCCCTGGCCTGGCTCTCGCGCCGCCGCCCCTCGTCCGGGACCTCGCGCACCAGCGCGCTGGCGACCAGCTCGGCAACGATGTGGCCCGACGATGATCGGTTCAGCCCCAGATGCCGCGCCAGCTCGGCCCGACTGAGCGAGCCATAGTCGAACAGCGTCTGCAGCGCGACAATGGTGTTGCTGTGCCGGATGCGCCGGGGCGAGCTTGAGGTGGCGATCATTTCGTTCATGGCTGGGGCTCCTGTTGGCCGGTCCCTGTGCGATAGCGCATCTCGGTCTGTCATAAGAGACCGCCGCCAGCTGTCACGCCCTTGCATTCACCTCGCGTCGGCGCTGCGCCTGAAACCACTGCTGTTCAATGAACTGGCGGGCATGGGCGGCAAGCGGATCGTTGTCGTCCCAGGTGTCGCGCCAGATGCCGCAGACCCGCGACAGCGACTCGTCGACGATGGCGCTGGAGAAGCTTTCGAAGACGATGTCCCGGTCATAGTCGATATCGATCAGCGCATCAAAGATGCGCGGAAAGTCGATGGTGCCGGTGCCCAGATAGCCGCGATAATTCTCGTTGAAATGGAAATAGGTAACCTTGTCGCCGGCCATGCGCAGGGCGCCGGCGGGATCGGCCTCTTCAATGTTCATGTGAAACGTATCCAGATGCAGGAACACGTCGTCCCGGCCGGTATCGCGGATGAAATCCAGTCCCTGTGCGGTGGTGTTCAGCAGGTTGGATTCGAACCTGTTCACCACCTCCAGCACGATCTGGACGCCGCAGTCCTTTGCCACATCGGCGGTCGCCGCGATGGCCTCGGCGCTGTTCATCCAGCCGCCACGCGTGGGCATCCGGTCATATTTGCCATGCATGGAATAGAGGATGCCGCCCAGGCGGATGCCGCCGATATCGCGCACCGCCTTGACCGCGTCCGAAAGCAGCGCGCGGCCCTTCGCGACCACGGCCTTGTCCTCGCTTGAGACATCGGCCGCGGCGGGCAGACCCATCGTGACCACGATCTCGATATCCAGATCGCGCGCCTTTCTGGCCAGCCGGTCGAGATCAAACTTCTCGGGGCGCAGATAGGCCAGCTCGATCATGCGATAGCCATGCTCGGCCGTCTTTTCGAGCGCCATCTCGAGCCCGTCCTGAGTTTGGCCGTCAGTCCATACGAATGAGTGAATGCCCAGTCGACGCATGCCCGGTTCCCCCCTGGAGAGTGATGTATAATTTGCTCGATCTAATCCAATTTGCAGCGTAACGCAACAATAAATGAGACCAGGTCATGTCGCGGCACCGCAGAATTTATCTCGCATATGCAGCATTTTCCGTCGTAATCCGATGATCAACACCTTGAGTGACCCGGTCGCAGCGCCATTAATCCAGCCGATTGGCAAATATTTGCTGTGCTTTACAACAAATATTGATCCAATCCGAGAATCGGGGTAGAAGGCTTGGCGGAAGCGGGGATCACCCGCTCTGGACACGGGAGGAAACGAAATGAACTTCTCACTAAAGCTGGGGGTCTCGGCCCTGGCGATCGCGCTGACCACACCGGCTGCCTATGCGGAAATCGACGCGGCGTTCTGGGCCAAGGCGGCTGAACCCTATAAAGGCGTCACCCTGCGCGGCGTGACGGAATCTACGCCGGCATCGAACTATATCTCCGAGGTGCTGGCGCCGCAGTTCCAGGAACTGACCGGCATCGAGGTCCAGGTTGAAACGACGTCCTGGGACCAGATGTATGACAAGGCAATCAAGGACATGGAGGCCGGAACCGGCATCTATGACATGATCTATATCGAGCAGGACATCGTCTATGCCTATCTGTCGCGCGACTTTCTGGTCGATGTGACCAAGACGCTGGCCGACACCCCGGCGCTGAAGGCACCGGGCTTCGACGAGGCCAATTTCACCAGCTTTGCCAACTATTTCCGGGGTGCGAACGGCGATCTTTACGCCGTTCCGATGGAGGCCTTCATCAAGGGCTATCTGTATCGCACGGACCTGTTCAGCGATCCCGAAATCATGGCGGCGTTCAAGGAAAAGACCGGCCGCGACCTGGCGCCGGCGACCACGCATGAAGAATATACCGAGATCGCCGAGTTCTTCACTCAATGGGGCAAGGATCACGATCTTGACCTGTGGGGCACCACGGCGCAGGCCCATACCGGCCACCCGGCGTCCTGGTACGAATATGTCGAATCCGTCGCGCCGACCTATGGCGTCTACAACTGGGGTATCAACCCGGAACAGAACTATGCCGCCACCGTCGAGAATGGCGGCACGATGAATTCGCCCGAGGCCAAGGAGGCGCTGAAATGGTGGCTGCACCTGCGCGACATCGCACCACCGGAATCGGTGCAGTCGACCTGGAGCGAGACCGCCACCACCTTCGCCGCCGGCCGCGCCGCGCAGGGCCTGATCTATGGCGAAAACACCGCCTGGATCGCCGCCGATGAAACGCAGTCCAAGGTCGTCGGCAAGGTGGGCATCGCCCTGCCGCCGCTGTCTGAAGGCGTGCTTGCGGCCGCCGAGGCGGGCAAGGGCTATATCGGCTATTACGACGGCGGCGCCTTCGGCCTGCCGGTCTCGTCCAAGAACAAGGAAGCCGCGCTGCTGTTCCTGCAGTTCATGGGGCTGAACGACGTGCAGGCTGGCTGGGCGAGCGCCGGTGCCCGGATCACCCATACCGCCACCTATGACGATCCGGCCGTCAAGGAAATGAACACCAAGCTGGGCGGCTATTACGACCTGCTGCGTGACAAGGGGCCGCTGTTCGCGGGCGCCCCGGCCTACCCCTTCCACGCACAGGTGCGCGAAGCGGTTGCGCCGACCTTCTACAAGATCCTGACCGGCGAGATCGGGCCGGACGAGGGGCTTGACCAGATGGCTGCCACCGCCGAGGCCGAACTCAAGACGCTTGGCTATCGCAAGTAGGCCCTGAACTCCCCAGAGCCTGCATCCCGGGCCGCCATGACTGGCGGGGCGGCCCGGACCAGACCCGACGCCATCGCCGCCGGGCAAATCGGACCAGATTTCCGATACCGACCATACCCGTGACCGGGGAGGACAAATGATGCAATCCAACAAGCTTGGCTGGATCCTGCTGGCGCCCACGCTGATCCTGCTGTTCTTCTTCGGCGTGGTGCCGTTCATCTACGTGCTTTACGTCTCGTTCCACCAGTGGAACCCGTTCGCCGCCAACCCGAACATGTTCTTCAACGGCGCCGACAATTACCGCCAACTGGTCTTCGACAGCGCCTTTCTGGCGTCCCTGGGCGTGACGATGGCGTTCGTGTTCTTCGCCGTGCTGTCGGAACTGATCATCGGCTATCTGCTGGCGCAGGCCTTCATGAAGGACTTTCCTGGCAAGGCGATCTTCCGCACCATCCACACGCTGCCGCTGATCATGGCGCCGATCATCGTGGGGTCCATCTGGAAGCTGATGACGACGCCCTCGATCGGCATCCTCCCCGACCTCCTGGACAGCTGGTTCGGCTATGACCTGAATATCGGCCAAAGTGCCATGGCGGCCTTTGTGCTGACCGTCATCATGGATGTCTGGCACTGGACGCCGCTGGTCACGCTGACCCTGATCGCCGCCCTGGTCTCGCTGCCGCCCGATCCGTTCGAGCAGGCCCAGATCGACGGCGCCGGCAAGCGCCAGATCTTCTGGCACATCACCCTGCCGATGATCGCGCCGGCCGTGGTCGCCACCGTCTTCATCCGGCTGATGGACGCGTTGCGGACCGTCGACGAGGTCTTGATGCTGACGGGCGGCGGCCCGGGCTCGGCCACGCGCTATATCGGCGTGCATATCTTCAAGGAAGTCTTTCCGCGGACGAACTACGGCTATGGCTCGGCCATTTCGGTGATCGTTCTCTACCTGACCATCGTCGTCTGCTGGCTGCTCTATACCGGCATGCTGGCGCCGCGGACCGCCAAGAAGGGCTAGCGTCATGAAACGATCCAATCCCTGGCTTTACCTGCTGTTCTGGATCCTGATCAGCTTTCTGACGCTGTTCCCGATCTACTGGCTGTTCGTCATCTCGGTGAAGCCCGCGGTCGAGCTGTTCTCGACCCCCGACATCATCCTGCGTGAGTTCTACTGGCAGAACTATATTGATGTGCTGACCGACAAGACGTTGCGCGGCTATATGCTGAACTCGCTGATCATCTCGACCGGGAATGCGGTTCTCTGCACCACGCTTGGCTTCTTTGCCTGCTACGCGCTGTCGCGCTTCAATATGAGCGGCAAGGAAAGCATCTTCTTCTGGACCATCACCAACCGCATGGCGCCGCCGGCCGTGTTCCTGCTGCCGCTGTTTTTGCTGATGACGCAGGTCTACCGGATCGGTGATTTCTCGCTTCTGGATACCCGCATCGGCATGATCCTTGTCTATTGCACCTTCAACCTGCCCTTCGCGATCTGGACCCTGCGTCCGACCGTCGACGGCATCCCGAAGGAACTGGACGAGGCGGCTTATGTCGATGGCGCGAGCCCGTGGAAGGTCATCACCGAAATCGTCTTTCCCCTGTGCCGTCCCGGCCTTGCGGTGACGCTGATCCTGACCTGGGTCTTTGCCTGGAACGAATACCTGCTGGCGGCGACGCTGACCAATTTCAACGCCCGCACCCTGACCACGGGCCTGTCGGAATATGTCACCACGACGGGCACCAATTGGGGGATCATGGCGACGATCTCGGTCTTTACGCTGATCCCGGCGCTGATCGTTTTCAGCCTCGTGCAGCGCCATATCGTGACCGGCCTGACCTTTGGCGCGGTGAAAGGATAAGGGCGATGAGCAACAAGCTTGAACATGTCGAGACGCCGATCCTGATCGTCGAGGACAAAGCGCCGAATGCCCCGCAGACCCGTCAGGGCTTTTTGCCGATCGAGACGAACTGGTTCGACCGTCTGTTCATCTCGGTGGTGATCTGGGTGGCGCTGTCGCTTATCTGGTTCCGCTTCATCGAACCCTTGGGACCGTCGATCTGGATTTCGAACGCCATCGCGCTGGCCCTGGCCGCGCTGATCATCACACGGGGATGACGCGATGCCCGCCAATACCCCAGCCCAAATGCCCAGCCCTTGCGGCGTAAAGACCCAGGAAAGGACGGATCATGGCCACCGTTAAGATCGAGAACGTCACCAAGCGCTATGGCGCGGTGCAGGTCATGCATGGCGTCGATGTCGATATCGAGGACGGCGAATTCGTCGTGCTGGTCGGCCCGTCGGGCTGTGGCAAGTCCACTCTGCTGCGGATGCTGGCGGGGCTGGAAGAAATCAGCGGCGGCACCATCTCGATCGGCAGCAGGGTGGTGAACAACGTCATCCCCAAGGATCGCGACATTGCCATGGTTTTCCAAAGCTATGCGCTTTACCCGCACAAGACCGTCTTCGACAACATCGCCTTTCCGATGAAGATGTCCAAACGTCCGGCCGAGGAAATCAAGGCCAAGGTCACCAAGGCCGCCGAAATCCTTGACCTTGCGCATCTTCTGGACCGCTTCCCGAAGCAACTGTCGGGTGGCCAGCGCCAGCGCGTCGCCATGGGCCGGGCCATCGTGCGCGATCCGCAGGTGTTCCTGTTCGACGAGCCGCTGTCGAACCTCGACGCGAAACTGCGTGTCACGATGCGGGTCGAGATCAAGGAATTGCACCAGCGCCTGAAGACCACAATCGTCTATGTCACACATGACCAGATCGAGGCCATGACCATGGCCGACAAGATCGTGGTCATGCGCGACGGCCGGGTCGAACAGATCGGCGCGCCGCTGGATCTGTATGACCATCCCGCCAATGTCTTCGTCGCGGGCTTCATCGGCTCGCCGTCAATGAATTTCGTCCATGGCCGGATCGCCGGCGAGGTCGGGCGCAAGCAATTCGTCTCTGACGGCGGGCTGGTCCTGCCGCTGCCGGCGACCTCAGCGCCCGAGGGTCAGCAGGTCACATACGGCATCCGCCCCGAGCATATCGGCATCGGACCCGAGGGTGTTGCGATGTCGGTCATCGTGGTCGAGCCGACCGGATCCGAGACCCAGATCTTCGCGCGCGCTGGCAACGACCTGCTGGACGCCGTCGTCAAGGACCGCATCCGCGCGCGCCCCGGCGATCCGGTCGGCTTCGTCATCGACCCGGCCAATGTCCATCTGTTCGATCGCAACACCGAGCAGCGGCTGTAGCTACGGACAGCCTGCAAATGCGACCGAAATGGGGCGAGGCCGAGGTTGCCGTGACACGCCAGATATCAAGTCCTCACGGGCGTTCGACGTTCTCCCTTCACAGGCGTGCTGCGCCCCGGGACATGAACGCGGCAGCGCCGTCGCGCCCCGCTTTTTGAGACGGGCAAGGCTGGAAGCCAGGATGACGAACGCATAGGCATCAGAAATGGTGAGCGTGTTCCCCGTCGCATCATGGACAGACAGGCTGTGCTTCTGCGCCCTTCGGGGCTGGCTCATGTCTTGGTGAACACATGCGCATCTTGTGGCTGCCAGTGCACATGCAGCCGGTCGCCACGGCTGACACTGCCCATCATCGGATGGCCGAAATTTAGCCGGATATACAGCGGATCGCCCCAGCCGGTGCGGGCTGTGACGGCGCTGTTATTGCCCAGAAAGGTCACGTCCTCGACCAAGACGGGCAACGATGCGCCCTGCGGGCCGGCCTCGCCCGACAGTTCGATCCGTTCCGGGCGCAGCATGAGTTCGGCCTTGTCGCCCCGCGCGCCCCCGCCGTGCATCGGCACATTGGCCAGATGGGTGCCGTCGGCAAAGCGCAGCGTCGCCCGTCCGTCTCGCATCTCGGCCAGTTCGCCAGTCAGAAAGGCGCTGTCGCCGATGAAATCGGCCACGAAATGCGTGGCGGGTCTGGCATAAAGCTGGGATCCGGTCCCGACCTGCTCGATCCTGCCACGGTTGAAAACCGCGATCCGGTCGGACAGGCGCAGCGCCTCTTCCTGATCGTGGGTGACGTAAAGGATGGTCACGCCGGTCTGCTGGTGGATGCGGCGGATCTCGTGCTGGATCTCCTCGCGCAGCTTCTTGTCGAGCGCCGACAGGGGTTCGTCCATCAACAGAACCGGCGGATCATAGATCAACGCGCGGGCCAGGGCGACGCGCTGCTGCTGGCCGCCGGACATGTTTGCGGGCATGCGATCCTCGAACCCGTCGAGGCGCACCAGCGACAGGGCGCGCTTTACCTTGGCGGCGATCTCGGCTTGTGGCGCGCGGCGCACGCGCAGCGGAAAGGCGACGTTCTCGCCCACCGAAAGATGCGGAAACAGCGTATAGCGCTGGAACACCATGCCAATATTGCGCTTGTGCGAGGGCGTTTGCAGGATGGACTTGCCGCGCAGCCGGATGTCGCCGGCCGTCGGATCCTGAAAACCGGCGAGGATGTAAAGCGTCGTCGACTTGCCGGACCCCGAGGGGCCGAGAAAGGTCATGCATTCGCCTTCACCGATTTCAAGCTCGACATGGTCGGTGGCGACCACGTCTCCGAAAGTCTTGCGAATGCCGTTGATATGCAGATAGGGGCTGGTCATCGGGATTTCCCTTTGCGGATCAGGGCGGCCGCGATCATCAGGGCCACGGTCAGCAGGACGAGGAGGGTCGAGGCGGCGGCGATCACCGGCGTCAGGTCCTGGCGCAGCGTGGTCCAGACCTTGACCGGCAGGGTCTGCAGCGTGGGCGAGGCCATGAAGATCGCCAGCACCACCTCGTCCCACGAGATCAGGAACGAGAAGATGGCTGCCGAAAACAGCCCGTGGCTGATCGCCGGCAGGGTCACGCGAAAGCGGGCCTCCCACGGGCTGGCGCCGCAGAGGATCGCCGCATCCTCGACCGAGGGGTCGAAGGTTTCCAGTGCCCCCGAAATGGTGATGATCGAGAAGGGCAGCGCCACGATCAGATGCGCGATGACAAAGCCCACCAGCGTGCCGTTCAGCCCAAGCCGCAGGAAAGCGGCGTAAAGCGCTACGGCGATGATGACGACCGGCAGCACCATTGGCGTCAGGAAGAACCCGCGCAGCACCGCACGCCCGCGAAACCGGCCCCGCACCAGCGCAAACGAGGCAAGCAGGCCAAGCGCGACGGACAGCAGCATGACGATGGTCGCGATCTTGGCCGAGGTGAAGGCCGCCTGCAGCCAGCGCGGATCGGCGAAAAGCTCGCCATACCATTTAAGCGTCCATCCCGGCGGCGGAAAGATCAGCCAGCGCGAATCGCCAAAGGACAGCGCGACGATGAACAGGATCGGCAGCAGCAGGAAAAGCGCCAGCACCGCGCAGAGGCCCGACAGGATCCAGCGCCATGCGCCCAGCTTGTCAAAGTTCATCAGCATCAGCTGGCCCTTCCTTCGAGCAGGCGAAGTTGCAGGGCGTAAAGCGCCAGGGTGACGACCAGCAGGATGAAGGCAACGGCACCGCCCATGCCCCAGTTCAAGAGGCTTTGGACCTGCTGCACGATCAGTTCGGCCAGCATCATGTTGGCGGTGCCGCCCAGCAGCGAGGGGGTGACGAAGTAACCCAGCGACATGACGAAGACCATCAGCGCCCCCGAGGCGATGCCGGGCGTGGCCAGCGGCAGCAGCACCCGGCGCAGCGCCTGTCCCTTGGTCGCGCCGCAAAGCGCGGCGGCCTGCAGGATCGCCGGGTCGATCTTCTTGATCACGCCGTAAAGCGGCAGGATCATGAAGGGCAGCATGATATAGACCATGCCGATGGTGACGCCGACCAGATTGTTGGTCAGTTGCAGCGGTTGCTCGATGATGCCGATCGCCATCAGCATCCGGTTGACCAGCCCGGTCTGCTGCAGCAGCACCATCCAGGCATAGGTCCGCGCCAGAAGGTTGGTCCACATCGACAGCAGGATGATCGCGAAGACGACGCCCGCGATACGCTGCGGCATGATGACCAGCGCCCAAGCCACCGGAAAGGCGATAAGCGCGGTGATCAGGGTCACGATGCCCGAGACCAGAAAGGTATTGAAGAAGATCCTTAGATAGGTCGCCGAGCCAAGCAGGGCCTGATAGTTCTGCAAGCCCGGCGTGGGTTCCGTGACCGAACGGCTCAGCAATCCCGCGACAGGGATCACGAAGAAGGCCAGCAGCAGAAGCAGGGCGGGCATGGCCATGCCAAGCCCGGATCTCCGCCGCGTGGGTGTAAGAAAGGACAGCATCGGTCACCTCGGGGAAAAGGGACGGGGTGGCGCCGCCCGCGACGGCGGGCCGCGCCGGGACGGCGGATCACTCGGCCTGCCAGGCGTACCAGCGGTTGCCGATCTCGTCGCGATGATCGGCCCAATAGGCCATGTCGGCATTGATCTGACTGGCGGTCTGCGCGTCCGGCAGGGTGGCGCGCATGTCGGCCTCCATCAGCGCCGGCGAGTCGAGATTGATCGGGGCATAGCCGGTCTTGGCCGCGAAATCCGCCTGCGCCCTGGCGCTGGTCGCCTCGGCGATGAAGGCCATCGCGGCGTCCTTGTTCTTGGTGCCCTTGGGCACGACAAGGGCGTCGGCGGCGGTGATGTTGTCCTGCCAGCTGATGCCGACCGGCATGCCGTCGGCCTGCAGCGCGGCCAGGCGGCCGTTCCAGAACAGGCCAATGGGCGCCTCGCCCGAGGCCAGAAGCTGCTGGCTTTGCGCGCCGCCTTCCCACCAGATGATGTCGGACTTGATCGTGTCCAGTTTCGCAAAGGCGCGGTCCAGGTCCAGCGGATAAAGCTGATCGGCGGGCACGCCGTCGGCCAGCAGCGCCGCCTCGATCACGCCCGGCGCGGACCACTTGTAGAAGGTGCGCTTGCCGGGGAATTTCGCGGCGTCGAACAGGTCGGCCATGGTCTGCGGCTGGGCGTCGCCCGGAAAGCTCGCCGGATTGAAGCCGATCACGAAGGAATAGTAGAACGACCCGACCGCGTAATCCGACACAAAGCGCGGATCAAGCCTGGTCTTGTCGATGATGTTGAAGTCCAGCGCCTCGAGCTGCCCGGCCTTGCCGGCCTGAAGCGCCCAATCGAATTCGGCGTCGACGACATCCCAGGCGACCGCGCCGGCCTCGACCATGGCCTTGACCTTGCCATAGTCGGTCGGCCCGTCCTGAAGGACCTCGGTGCCGGATTTCTCGGTAAAGGGCGCGGCCCAGAATTCGGTCTGCGCGTCCTGCGTGGTGCCGCCCCAGGAGCTGAAGACCATCTGCTGGGCATTGGCTGCACTGGCCGCCATGGCGACGAATGCGACTGCGAGAACTGTTTTCTTGTGCATCGTTAGTCTCCGCTGTTGGTTGGTTGCGATTGTCGCCCGGTTGGCCCGGGTTCGTTCAGCGCATGATGAAAGGGTCGGGGATCGGGTCGTCGGAGGTCCTGAGCCAGACCGTCTTGACGGTGGTATAGTCCAGCGCCGCAGCCAGCCCGCCCTCGCGGCCGTGCCCGGAAAGCCCATGCCCGCCAAAGGGCGCGATGGGCGACACGGCGCGATAGGTATTGATCCAGACGATGCCCGCGCGGATGCCCCGGATCATCCGGTGCGCCCGCGTCAGATCGCGCGTGAAGACCCCCGAGGCCAGACCGTAAGGCGTCGCATTGGCGATGCGCAGCGCGTCCTCTTCGGTGTCGAAGCCGATGACGGACAGCACCGGGCCGAACAGTTCCTCGGTGACGCAGGGCGCATCGGGCGCCGCGCTGCAATCGAGGATCGTCGGCGGGTAATAGAAGCCATCGCCCTGTGGCGTCTGGCCGCCGGTGACCCGCCTCGCCCCGGCCGCGACCGAGTCGGCGACGATCTTCTCGATCCGGTTGCGCTGGCGCAGGGTGCAAAGCGGCCCGACCTCGGTCGCCATGTCGGCCGGGGCGCCGATGCGGATGGCTTCGGCCTTGGCCTTCAGCCGCGCCAGCATCTCGCCCCGGATGCTGTTTTGCACCAGAAGACGCGAGCCTGCGACGCAGCTTTGGCCGGTTGCGGCAAAGATCCCCGCAACCTGC
>JAGPGI010000241.1 GCA_018056045.1 Paracoccus sp. (in: a-proteobacteria) | reverse complement strand
CAGCCGAGGCTGGGATATCGACCAGCAAATGGCCAAACTGTTCTGGCGTAACCGTCCGGGCTGACCGCGCTGCCGATGGTGCTGCGTAGAGGACAGTGGGCCGGCGCACGGGCGCCGCCGCGCCTGGATGGTCTCGCACGAACTCGGCACTTGATCCGGCGGCGCGGCTATGGGCTGATGCGCCAACGTCCCGGCCAGTCCCGGCCCGGTAGTCCGCAAACGGAAGGAATAGCCATGACCCGAACCGCCCCGCTTTTGCCGCTTGCTGTCGCCGTCGCGCTGGCCGCAAGCCCCGCGCTTGCCGCCGACCCCGAGACCTGCGCCACCGTGCGCCTCTCCGATCCCGGCTGGACCGATATCACCGCCACGAATGGCGTGGCCGCAGCGCTGCTGGGCGGGCTGGGCTATACGCCCGATATCGCCACGCTGTCGGTTCCCATCGGTTACGAGGCGCTGAAAAACGGCGAAACCGACGTGTTTCTGGGCAACTGGCTGCCCGCGCAGCAGAAATTCCGCGACGATCTGGACGCCTCGGGCAAGACCGAGGAGCTGGCCAGGAACCTTGATGGCGCCAAGTTCACGCTGGCGGTGACCGATGCCGGCGCGGCGCTTGGCGCCAAGGATTTCGCCGATCTGGACGCCCATAAGGACGCTTTCGGCGGCAAGATCTTCGGCATCGAGCCGGGCGCACCCGCCAACCAGTCCATCGCCGCCATGATCGAGGCCGACAAGTTCGGCCTTGGCGACTGGGAACTGGTCGAATCCGGCGAACAGGCGATGCTGGCGCAGGTGGCGCGCAATGACGGCGCGGGCGCGCCCTCGGTGTTTCTGGCATGGGCGCCGCATCCGATGAACGTCAAGCACAAGCTGACCTATCTCTCGGGCGGGGATGCAGAATTCGGCCCGAATTTCGGCGGCGCCACGGTCCACACCCTCGCCCGCAAGGAATGGGTGGCCCAATGCCCGAACGCGGCAAAGCTGTTCCAGCAACTGACCTTCAGCGTCGATATGGAAAACGTGCTGATGGGCAATATCCTTGATGACGGCATGTCCGCCGAAGAGGCCGCCAAGGGCTGGATCGCCGCCAACCCGGATGCCGCCAAGGTCTGGCTTGATGGCGTGACGACGCTGGATGGCCAGCCCGGTCTGGACGCGGTCATGGCCTCTGTGAACTGACGGGGACAGGATTGGAACGTCCGAATATCCTGATCGTCATGGCCGACCAGCTGTCGGGGGTCCTGTTCCCCGACGGCCCGGCCGATTTCCTGCATGTCCCGCATCTGCGGGCCTTGGCCGCGCGCTCGGCCCGCTATGCCAATGCCTATACCGGCAGCCCGCTTTGCGCGCCGGCCCGCGCCAGCTTCATGTCCGGGCAATTGCCGCGACGGACGCAGGTCTATGACAATGCCGCGGAATTTGCCTCTGACATCCCGACCTATGCCCATCACCTGCGCCGCGCCGGCTATCAGACCTGTCTTTCGGGCAAGATGCATTTCGTCGGCCCCGACCAGCTGCACGGGTTCGAGGAGCGGCTGACCACCGACATCTATCCCGCCGATTTCGGCTGGACCCCGGACTATCGCAAGCCGGGCGAGCGCATCGACTGGTGGTATCACAACCTCGGCTCGGTCACCGGCGCGGGCGTGGCCGAGATCACCAACCAGTATGAATATGACGACGAGGTCGCCTATCACGCCTGCCGCAAGCTTTACGATCTGGCGCGCGGCGGGGACGAGCGGCCATGGTGCCTGACGGTCAGCTTTACCCATCCCCACGACCCCTTTGTCGCGCGGCGCAAATACTGGGATCTCTATGAGGGCGCGGCGGAACTGACCCCGCCCGAGCCTATCCCCTATGCGCAGATGGACCCGCATGCGCGGCGCCTGATGGATGCCTGCGACTGGCGCGGGCTCGAGGTCACGCCCGAGCATATCCGCCGCGCACGTCAGGGTTATTTCGCCAATATCAGCTATATCGACGACAAGCTGGGCGAGCTTATGGACGTGCTCAAGCGCACCCGGCAGGAGGCCATCGTGGTCTTTCTGTCCGACCATGGCGAGATGCTGGGCGAACGCGGATTATGGTTCAAGATGAACTTCTATGAAGGCTCGGCCCGCGTGCCGCTGATGATCTCGGCCCCCGGCATGGCGCCGGGACGGGTGGATACGCCGGTTTCCACAATCGACGTGCTGCCGACGCTGTGCGATCTGGCCGGGATCTCGCTGGAGGAGATCGCGCCATGGACCGATGGCCGCTCGCTGGCGCAGGGCGCGGACATGCGCGGCCCGGTCGCCATGGAATACGCGGCCGAGGGCAGCATCGCGCCCCTTGTCTGCCTGCGCGATGACGACTGGAAATACATCGCCTGCGACGCCGACCCCGAGATGCTGTTCAACCTTGCGCTGGACCCCGATGAGCGGACAAATCTGGTCGGGCACCCCGGCGCCGGCGAGGTGCTGGAGCGCATGCGCGCCATGGCCGCCGAACGCTGGAACCTGCCCGCCTATGACGCCGAGGTGCGCGAAAGTCAGGCCCGGCGCTGGATCGTCTATGAGGCGCTTCGGAACGGCGCCTATTTCCCCTGGGATTACCAGCCGCTGATGAAGGCCTCGGAACGCTATATGCGCAACCATATGGACCTGAACGTGCTCGAGGACTCCAAGCGTTTCCCGAGGGGTGAGTAAGGGATGGTCCCGCTGTCCTCGGGCCGCCATGCCGCGCTGCGCCTGAAACCGGGCGAGGACCCGGTCGCGGCCCTGCGCGCCCTGCAACGCCAGACCGGCGCGCAGGCCATGGCGCTGGTCACCTGCGTCGGCAGCCTGACCCGCGCCATGATCCGCCACGCGAACCGCTCCGAGGCGACCGAATATCGCGGGCATTTCGAGATCACATCGCTTGTCGGCACCATCGACCCGGCGGGCGAGCATCTGCACCTGACCATCACCGACCCCGAGGGGCGGGCCTTTGGCGGCCATCTCCTGGCCGGGTCTTCGGTCTATACCACCGCCGAAATCGTGGTGCTGATCCTTGACGGTCTGATCTTTAGCCGCGCCCCCTGCCCCTATTCCGGTTACGACGAGTTGGTCGTAAAGGAGAGCGGGGCAGAAACGCCATGATATCGCAGGGAAACGCGCCATGAGCCAACCGATCTTTTCCACCCGCATGCTGGTCCTGATGGCCATCGGCATCGCGCTGAACATGACGCTGGGACAGCTGGCCACCATGCTCAAGCTGCCGATCTTTCTGGATTCGCTGGGCACCATGCTGGTGGCGGTGCTTTGCGGGCCATGGATC
The DNA here is from genome assembly GCA_018056045.1 of Paracoccus sp. (in: a-proteobacteria). Taxonomy (GTDB): domain Bacteria; phylum Pseudomonadota; class Alphaproteobacteria; order Rhodobacterales; family Rhodobacteraceae; genus Paracoccus. Next base: position 1,705 of record JAGPGI010000241.1, on the reverse strand, counting down.
GGCGGGCTGACCGGGCTGGTGACCAACCTGCTCTGGGGCCTGATTCAAGGGCCGACCGCGGCCTTTTTCGCCCCGGTCGCGGCGGTGATCGGCATTGCCGCGGGCTTTCTGGCGCGCGCGGGCCTGTTTCGCACGCCTTGGGGCGCGGCGGTTGCCGGGGCGGTCATCGCCGTGGCGCTGGCCGTGGTCGCGGTGCCGATCCGCATCTATCTGTTCGGCGGCGTGACCGGCAGCGGCGCGGATTTCCTGACCGCCTATCTGACCAAGGTCGGGCAGGACCTGTTCAGCTCGGTCGTGGTGACGGTGGTCACATCGAACCTTGCCGACAAGATCGTGACCGCATTGCTGGTCTGGATCATCGTGCGCGGCCTGCCGCAGCGCACCGTCGGCGACTGGCCCTATCTGAGCCATAGCCGGGGCTGATGCTTTACCGGTCCGGCGTCTCGGTCCTGCATCGTGCGGGGCCACTGACCAAGCTGGCGCTGGTGCTGCTGGCGGCGACCATGCTGCCGCTCTGGCCGGCGCCGGTGCTGCTGGCGGCGGCGGCGCTTGCGCTGGTCGCGGGCGCGCTTTGCCGGATCGGCTGGGCCATGGGCCGGCGGCTGGTGCTGATGCTGGGGCCGGTGGCGCTGGCGCTGTTTGCCGTCCATGGCTTCATGCTGGAGAACGGCCCCGCGCAGCCCCTGGGACCGGTCGAATATTACCCGCAGGGGCTGGCGCGGGCGCTGACCTATTTTTCCCGCATCGCGCTGCTGCTCACGGTGTCGCTGCTGGTGGTGATGACCACGCGGGTCAATGACCTTGCCCGGGCGCTGGATCAAAGGGGCCTGCCGCCCGAGGTCTCGTATCTGCTGACCGCGCCGCTGAACCTTGTCGATGGCATCACCGACGAGGCCGCCGCCATCCGCGATTCGCTGCAGGTGCGGGGGCTGGCGGCGCGTTCGGGGCTCAGGGCGCGGGTGCGGCTTCTGGGGGCGATGCTGGCGCCTCTGGTGCGCGGGCTGATCGCCGACGCGGGCACCCGCGCCGAGGCCCTGGACATGCGCGGCTTTCGCGCCCTGCCCCGGCGCACGCTTCTGGATCCGCTGACCGAAACCCGCGCCGAGGTCCTCCTGCGCCGGGGGCTGCTGCTGGCCGGGTTCGTGCAACTCATGGCGCTGGCGCTATGAGCCTGATCGCGCGCGACCTGACGCTGGCCCATCGCGGGCAGCCGCCGGTGCTGGCGGGCGCGGCGCTGGATCTGCGGCCCGGCGAGCGGCTGGTCATTCTGGGCGACAATGGCTCTGGCAAGACCACCCTTGGCCGCGCCCTGGCCGGGCTGATCGCGCCCGCGCAGGGCCAGATCCTGTGGAATGGCCGCGCCTGGTATGAATACCCCCGCGCCGAGAGCGCGGGTCTGGTGCAGTTCGTCGGCCAGAACCCGTGGCTGCAACTGTCGGGCCGCGCCTTCACGGTGCGCGAGGAGATCGCCTTCGGCCCGGAAAACCTCTGCCTGCCCCGCCCCGAGATCGCGCGCCGCACCGATGAGGCGATGGAGCTTCTGGGCCTGACACATCTGGCGCGGCGCAATTGCCGCCACCTTTCGGGCGGCGAAACCCAGCGGCTGGTGCTGGCCGGGGCGCTGGCCATGCGCCCGCAGCTTCTGGTGCTGGACGAGCCGATGACCGATCTGGACATCGAAAGCCGCGCGGCGCTGGCCCGGCAT
>JAGPGI010000240.1 GCA_018056045.1 Paracoccus sp. (in: a-proteobacteria) | reverse complement strand
GCAAGGCGAACAAGGAAATCAGCTACGAGCTCTCGATCGCCGAGGCCACGGTCAAGACCCATATCACCGCGATCATGTCCAAGATCAACGCCCGGCGCCGGACGCAGGCGGTGCTTTTGGCCAATAGTGTCAGGCTGTTCGCGCCGGCATGACCATCGTCCGGCCCGAGCCAGAGTCCGCGTCCGCCGTGCCCGTCGGGGCGGCGGTGGCGCCGCTGGCGATGACGGTGCCGGCCGGCGCGGCCGATATTGTCGGCCGCATCGCCGCCGCCATGGCGCCGCTGTCGCCGGCACTGGTGCTGCTTTTCGGAATGCCCGCCGCCGGTCTCGCGGGGCTGGGCGCGGATCTGCAGGCAGCTCTGGGTGCGGGTTGTCACGTCGTCGGCTGCTCGTCGGCCGGCGAGATCGGACCCGAAGGCTATGCGCAGGACACGGTGGTGGCGCTTGGCTTTCCCGGCGGCAGTTTCCGCGTCGGCGTCTGCGTGTTGACCGATCAGGCGCAGGTGCCGGTCTCGGCCTGGATGGGGATGCTGCGCCGGCTGCATGCCGAGTTCCGTCCCGATCTGCGGCGGTCCTGCTTTGGGGTGATGCTCGCGGATGCGCTGGCCCGCCACGAGGACGTGCTGGCCGCAACGCTCGACGCGGCGATTCCGGGCCTGCCGGTGATCGGCGCCTCGACCGCCATGGGGCTTGAATTCGGGCAAAGCATGATCGTCGTCGACGGTCAGGCCCATCCCGGCACGGCGGTGTTTTTGCTGGTGGAAACCGATCTGGCGGTGGCTGAGCTGTCATTTTCGCATTTCAGCCCGACCGCGCGGCGCGCCGTGGTGACCGCCGCCGATCCGCCAAACCGCATCATTCTGGAACTGAACGCCGAACCCGCCGCGCAGGAATATGCCCGGCTGGCGGGCATTCCCGAAAGCGCGCTGACCCCCACCGAATTCGCCCGCCACCCGCTGCTGCTGCGGGCAGGGCGGCGCGACCATGTCCGCGCTATCCGCGCCGTGACGCCTGAGGGCGGCTTGCAGCTTTTGTCGGGGATCGAGGCTGGCAATATCCTGACCGTCGGCCGGGCCATGGACATGACGCGCGGCTTTGCCGAGGCGCTGGACGCGCTGCCGCAGCGGCCGCTGATGGTGCTGGGCTTTGACTGCATCCTGCGCCGCCTCGCGCTTGAGCGCGCGGGCATGGCCGGGCAGATGTCGCGGCTTCTGGCGCGCTATCGCGTCGCCGGGTTCAACACCTATGGCGAGCAGCATGGCGGCATGCATGTCAACCAGACCTTTGTCGGCATGGCGCTGATGCCGCCGGTGGCGGGCTGATCCGATGGTGTTTCTGCGCGGCGATGAAAGCGATGGCCGCCGGGTCGAGAAGCTGACCCGGATCACCGATGTGCTGGCCGAACGCGTCGGCCGGCTTGAGGAAACCCGTGGCTCGGCCTGGTCGATGTTTCAGGCCGCCGTGGCGCTGGAGCAAGAGGTTCTGGCCCGCACCCGCGAGCTTGAGCAGGTGCTGGCCGATCTGTCCGAGCGCAACCGCGAACTGGCCGTGACCCGCGCCGCCGCCGAAGAGGCGAACCGCTCCAAGACCCGGTTCCTGCGCGCCGCCAGCCATGACCTGCTGCAGCCGCTTTCCGCCGCCAAGCTGTTTCTCGCGGCGCTGCGCGACACCCAGCTGGACCCGTTCCAGTCCGAGCTGACCCAGCGCCTGTCCGGCGCATTCGAATCGGTCGAGGAACTGATGCATGCGGTGCTGGACATCGCCCGGCTGGACAGCCAGCGCATCGAATTCCAGCGCAAGCCGGTCGAGCTGGCGCAGCTTTTCAGCCGTCTGGGGGTGGAATATGCACCTCTGGCCGAGGCCAAGGGGCTGAAGCTCTCGTTCGCGCCGACCTCGGTGGTGGTGGAAAGCGACCCGGTGTTTCTGCGCCGGATCGCGCAGAATCTGGTCTCGAACGCAATCAAATACACCGACCGGGGCGGGGTTCTGGTCGGCGTGCGCCGGCGCGGCGACCGGGCATGGCTGGACGTGCTGGATACCGGCGTCGGCATCGCGCCCGCCGACCGTTCGCGCATCTTCGACGAATTCCAGCGCATCGGCCGCGAGGGCGGGGCGCCGGGCATGGGGCTGGGCCTGTCCATCGTGCGCCGCGCCTGCGCCAAGCTGGGTCACGCGATCGCGCTGGACAGCGAACCGGGGCGGGGCACGGCGTTTCGCATCAGCCTGCCGCTGGTCGCGGCCGGCGTCGCCTCGCCGCGCCCCGATGCCGTGCTGCCGGGGCCGTCGCTGCGCGGCCGGGTGGCGCTGGTGATCGAGAATGACGACGCCATGCGGCTGGCCTATCAGCTGATGTTGCGTGAACGTCTGGGCATGGTGGTGCGGGTCTCGGGCGGGACCGCCGAGGCGCTGGCGGTGATGGGCGACGAGCCTCCGGATGCGGTGATCGCCGATTACAACCTCGACAATGACGATACCGGCCTGCAGGCGATCCGGGCCCTGCGCGCGGCGGCGGGGCAGGCGGTGCCGGCGATCCTCGTCTCGGCGCGGCGCGATCCCGAAATCAGTCGCGCCAGTCTGGAACTGGGCGTGCCGATGCTGGAAAAGCCGATCCGCCCCGAGGAGTTGCAATTGGTCCTGCAGCGAATCCTCGCCTAGGACCAAAGGACGATGCCGCCCCCTTGGGGCTTTCACCCCCGGACGGGCGCGGGCAATCTGCGGGCAGGGAATGGAACGGATGAAGATGTTACGCATTTTTGCCCTGATCGGGCTGGTTCTGGCGCCCCCGGCCCTTGCCGGTGAGGCAGGCGATCTGGTCTTTGCCGAGCGCGGGCCGTGGGACATCTCCGCCGCGCCGGTGGTGTGGACGATCAGCCAGCAGGGCCCCGAGGTCGAAGGCTTTGCTGCCCTGGGCGAGGGCACGATCACCCTGCGCCAGATCGTCGATCCGTCGGATGGCAAGCCGGTCCTGCAACTGGAAGAGGCGACGGCACGCATCAATCGCAAGATCGGGCCGTTCCCGGTCTCGGGCGGGGATCCGGCGCTGACGTTCTTTCTGGAAACGGTGACACGCGACATGGCCGCGCTGACCGGCGGCAGCCCGTTCTATATCCGCAATCGGCTGAAGGACGCGCTGTTCCGGGGCGGCGAGGTGGCCGAGCAGGACGGCCAGCGGGTGGCAAGCTTTCGCCCCTTTGCCAATGATCCCAGCCGCGACCGCATGCATGGCTTTGACAGCCTGACCCTGCGCTTTTCGCTGGATGATCCCGCCGGCCCGATCCGGCGGATGCTGGCCGAAACCGGCGCTCTGGCCGGCGAGCGTCCCGCCTATCGCAGCGAGATGGTGCTGAAATGACCCGCATCGCAACCGCCGCAGCGCTTGCGATCTGGGCCGGCTCCGCCGGGGCGCAGGTGGTCAATGACTATCCGACCAATGCCCGGGCCGATTACGTTTTTGTCTGCATGGCGACCAATGGCCAGACGCGCGAGATGCTGGACCGCTGTTCCTGCGCCATCGACCAGATCGCCGAAATCCTGCCCTATGACGATTATGTCCGCGCCGAGACCGTGCTGCGCATGCGCCAGACCTCGGGCGAGCGCACCGGCATGTTCCGTCAGGGCATCGAGGTCAGCGAGATGGTCGCCAGCTATCGCCGGGCCGAGGCCGAGGCTGAGATCCTCTGCTTCTGAACTGGACAATCGGCGCGGGTCGGGTTTCCCTGCGCCGACCAATCAGCAAAGGGGACGCGCATGGATCTGGGTATCAGGGGCAAGACGGGGCTGGTCTGCGCCGGCTCCAAGGGGCTGGGGCGCGGCTGCGCCGAGGCATTGGCCGAGGCCGGCGTCGATCTGGTCATCAACGCCCGCGGCACTGAGGCGCTGAATGCCATCGCCGCCGAGATCGCGGCGAAATACGGCGTCAAGGTCATCCCGGTCGCGGCCGACATCACCACCGAGGCGGGCCGTGCCGAGGTGCTGGCGGCTCTGGGCGGTCAGGCCGATATTCTGGTCAACAACGCGGGCGGCCCGCCCCCCGGCAAATGGACCGACTGGAGCCGCGACGATTTCATCAAGGCCATCGACGCCAATATGCTGACCGCCGTCGCGCTGATGCAGGCCCTGGTGCCGGGGATGATGGAGCGCGGCTGGGGCCGGGTCGTCAATATCACCTCGCAATCGGTGCGCACGCCGATCGCCATTCTGGGCCTGTCGAACACTGCCCGCGCCGGGCTGACCGGCTTTGTCGCCGGCATGTCGCGGCAGGTGGCGGCCTCGGGCGTGGTGGTGAACAACCTGCTGCCCGGCATCCACGCGACCGACCGTGCCGGCAGTCTGGATCTGGGCGTCTCGAAGGCCGAGGGCATCAGCGTCGAGGAGGCCCGCCACCGCCGCGAGCAGACCATCCCGACCCACAGCTATGGCACCGCCGAGGATTTCGGTGCCACCTGCGCCTTTTTGTGCAGCCAGCATGCGCGCTTCATCATCGGGCAGAACATTCTGCTGGATGGCGGGGCCTCGAATATCTCGATCTGAGGCGACCGGGACGGGGCAGCGGTGACGGCCGGGGCGATGGCGCCGGTCGCCCGCTCTGCCGCCCGGTCTGGATCAGGACGACACCGCCAAGGATCAGCGTCAGGGCAAGAATTTCGACCCAGGTGATGGTCTCGTCCACCACGGCTCCGATGATCACGGCGACCACCGGGGCGATATAGGTGGCCCCGGATGCCAGGACCGGCCCAAGGCTGCCGATGATGTAATAATAGATCAGGAAGGCGCCGCCGGTTCCCAACACGCCCAGTCCGATGATCACGCCCGACAGGGCATGCATGTCCGTCGCGATGGCGCCGATGCCGTCGAAATCCGTCAGCGCCAGCAGGGTCAGCACGGCAAGCCCGGTCTGCCATGCCGCCAGCGTCAGCGCCGGCAGTTTCAGCGGCATCAGAAAGCGGCGGGCATAGACGAAGGACACGCCAAGGCTCAGTGTCCCCGCCAGCAGCCACAGAACCCCCGCGA
>JAGPGI010000239.1 GCA_018056045.1 Paracoccus sp. (in: a-proteobacteria) | reverse complement strand
CGATATGACAGGGGCGGCCAGAGGGCTGGCGCGCACCCAGAGGACATCAGATGCATTTTGACGAAGTGAAGAAATCCATCCAGTGGGGTCAGGAAACGCTGACGCTGGAAACGGGCAAGGTTGCGCGTCAGGCCGACGGCTCGGTCATCGCCACGCTGGGCGAAACCAGCGTCATGGCCAACGTGACCTTCGCGAAAGAACCCAAGCCGGGTCAGGACTTTTTCCCGCTGACGGTTCACTATCAGGAAAAATACTATGCCGCCGGCAAGGTTCCGGGCGGCTTCTTCAAGCGCGAGGCGCGCCCGACCGAGAAAGAGACGCTGACCGCGCGTCTGATCGACCGTCCCTGCCGCCCGCTGTTCGCCCCCGGCTTCAAGAACGAAGTTCTGGTCATGTGCACCGTGCTGTCGCACGATCTGGTCAACGATCCCGATATCGTCGCCATGATCGCCGCCTCGGCCGCGCTGACCATTTCGGGCGTGCCCTTCATGGGTCCGATCGGCGCCGCGCGCGTCGGTTTCGCCAATGGTGAATATGTGCTGAACCCCGAGGTTCAGGACATGGACCAGCTGCGCCAGAACCCCGAACAGCGTCTGGATCTGGTCGTCGCCGGCACCAAGGACGCGGTGATGATGGTCGAATCGGAAGCCTATGAGCTGTCCGAGGAGGAAATGCTGGGCGCGGTCAAGTTCGGCCATGACGCCATGCAGCCGGTCATCGACCTGATCATCGATCTGGCCGAAGCCGCCGCGAAAGAGCCCTTCAACTTCCAGTCGCCGGACTATTCCGCGCTTTACGCCCGCGTGAAATCGCTGGGCGAGGCGCAGATGCGTGCCGCCTATGCGATCAAGGACAAGGCCGAGCGTCAGGACGCCGTCGCCGCCGCGAAAGCCGCGATCAAGGAAGGCCTGACCGAGGAAGAACTGGCCGACGCCAATCTGGGTTCGGCGCTGAAAAAGCTGGAATCGGGCATTCTGCGCGGTGACATCATCAATGGTGGCGCCCGCATCGACGGCCGCGACACCAAGACCGTGCGCGCCATCGACAGCGAAGTCGGCATCCTGCCGCGCACCCATGGCTCGGCGCTGTTCACCCGTGGTGAAACGCAGGCGCTGGTCGTGACCACGCTGGGCACCGGCGATGACGAACAGATCATCGACGCGCTGCACGGCAATTTCCGTTCGAACTTCCTGCTGCATTACAACTTCCCGCCCTATTCGGTCGGCGAGGTTGGCCGCGTGGGTTCGCCCGGCCGCCGCGAAATCGGTCACGGCAAGCTGGCATGGCGCGCGCTGCAGGCGGTGCTGCCGGCGGCGACCGACTTCCCCTATACTATCCGCGTTGTGTCCGAGATCACCGAATCGAACGGCTCGTCCTCGATGGCCTCGGTCTGCGGCGGTTCGCTGTCGATGATGGATGCGGGCGTGCCGCTGAAGGCGCCGGTTGCCGGCGTCGCCATGGGCCTGATCCTGGAAGAGGACGGCCGCTATGCGGTTCTGACCGACATTCTGGGTGACGAAGACCACCTCGGCGACATGGACTTCAAGGTCGCGGGCACCTCGAACGGCATCACCTCGCTGCAAATGGACATCAAGGTTGCCGGCATCACGCCCGCGATCATGGAACAGGCGCTGGCGCAGGCGAAAGACGGTCGCATGCACATCCTGACCGAGATGGCCCATGCCCTGACCGAAGGCCGCCGCGAGTTCAGCGCCCATGCCCCGCGCATCGAGACGATGAACATCCCGACCGACAAGATCCGCGAAGTGATCGGCTCGGGCGGCAAGGTCATCCGCGAGATCGTCGAGGTTTCCGGCGCCAAGGTCGATATCAGCGACGACGGCACCATCAAGATCGCCTCGGCCAATGCCGATTCGATCAAGAAAGCCTATGACATGATCTATTCGATCGTGGCCGAACCCGAAGAGGGCAAGGTCTATACCGGCAAGGTCGTGAAGCTGGTCGATTTCGGCGCCTTCGTGAACTTCTTCGGCAAGCGCGACGGTCTGGTCCATGTGTCCCAGATCGCCAACAAGCGCCTGAACCACCCCAACGAGCTGCTGAAGGAAGGCCAGGAGGTCAAGGTCAAGCTTCTGGGCTTTGACGACCGCGGCAAGGTCCGTCTGGGCATGAAGATGGTCGATCAGGAGACCGGCGAGGAAATCGCCCCCGAGAAGAAAGAGGAAGCGCAGGCCGAATAATCGGCCCGACTTCTTGAGTTTTCGGACCGGCCCGGCGATGTTCGGGCCGGTCCTTTTTTATCGGAGGCGAGGATGCGCAATTCACTGGCGACGCTTTGGGTCGGCGAACGGCTGGGGCCGATCGAGCTGGCCTCGGCCGAAAGCTTTCTGCGCATGGGGAACCCGCTGACCGTCTATAGCTACGCGCCCATCGTGAACCTGCCGCCGGGGGTTCAGGCGCGCGACGCCAATGAGGTGTTTCCGACCCGCAAGATCGCGATCTATGCGCGCGAAGGCTCGCCCTCGCTGCATTCGAATTTCTTTCGCTTCGCCCTGATGCGGAACACCGATCACACCTGGGTCGATCTGGACATGATTGCGCTGCAGCCCTTCGATTTTCCGGGTGATCGGATTTATGGCTATGAAAAGCCCGATCAGGTGAATTGCGCCGTGTTGCGGTTGCCCAAGGATTCGCCGACGCTGGCCGATCTGTCGCTGCTGAACGCCGAAACCCGGGGCGTAGCGCCGCATATTCAGGGCCTGCGGCGGCTGAAATACTGGGTCAAGACGCTGGGGCGCGGCGTGCCGATCGACCGCTGGCCATGGGGCAGCACCGGCCCGCGCGCGCTGACCGCCTATCTGCGTCGGCATGATGAGCTGAAATATGCCCTGCCGATGGAGGTGCTGTATCCGATCCTGACCGCCGATTGCCGGCGCTTTGTCACGCCCGGCGACCTGACGGATGCGAGCTTCGGCCCGAACACCAAGGCGGTTCATCTGACCGCCAGCAATATCAACAAGATCCTGAAAGCCGAAAACAACGGCCAGATCCCCGAGGACAGTTTTCTGGGCCATCACGTTGCGCGGGCCAAAGCAGCAGGGTTTATCTAGGCCCGGCAAGGTCCCGCCTGCGGCGGCGCGAAACGCTTGCCGCGACCGGCGCGCGCGGGGTATGGGGGCGCATATTTGCGTAATAGGTCTGCGTTCAGATGTTCCAGAACCTCCAGCTTTTGCGCGGCATCGCCGCTGCCATGGTGGTGCTGTTTCATGCCGTGTCGTGGTTTCCCTTCGATCCCGCCGCGCCGCCGCTGATCCAGCGTATCTTTCACCTGTGGGGGAAAAGCGGGGTCGATCTGTTCTTCGTGATCTCGGGTTTCGTGATCATGTATTCGCAATCGCGGGCGCAGCGGCCCTTCGGAGCCTTTCTGCGCGACCGTGCCCTGCGCATCCTGCCGCTTTACTGGCTGCTGACGGCGGCTTTCATGGCGCTGCTGCTGGCGCTGCCAAATTCATTCACGGGCCAGCCGCCGTTGACTGCTGAGCGGGTGCTGCTGTCCTTTGGCATGGTGAACTGGCTGTTGCTCAGGGAATGGCCGATCCTGTTCGTGGGCTGGACGCTGGAATACGAGGCGCTGTTCTATCTGCTTTTCGCGCTGGCCAGCCTGATCCTGCCCTTGCGCCGGGTGGCATGGGTGCTGGGCCCGGTGCTGGCGCTCATGGCGGCCATGGGCTGGGTCGAGGACATGGTGCTGGAATTCGTCGCCGGCATGCTGATCGCGCGGCTGCGGATTTCGCGCGGTCATCTGCCCCATGCCGGGCTGGTCCTTGCGCTGGGGGTGATCCTGTTCCTGCTGCCGATCCTTGGAACGCCGGTGGCGCCGCGCTGCCTTTATCTGGGGATCCCCTCGGTGATGATCGTGCTGGGGGCGGTGTTCCTGCCGCAGGTCAGGTCGCGGATCGGCGATTATTTCGGCGCGGCCTCTTATTCGATCTATCTGGGGCAGGTCTTTGCGCTGCCGGCGGCCTACAGGGTCGTGCAGGTGCTCATGCCTGATGCCGGATATGACCCCAAGGTTCTGGCCATGGGCGCCATCAGCATCGCCTTGGGGTGCCTGCTTTATTCGGTGATCGAACAGCCGATGACGCGCTGGCTGCGCGCGCGCAGGCGGGCGCGCGGCCGCGTCCCGGCTTGAAGGGCGCCGCCGCGCCCCGAAAGGCGCGGCGGGCCGGATCAGGCGCGCTTGGGGTCGCGGGCAAAGCGCAGATAGGGCAGTTTCTTGTTCAATTGCCCGTATTTCGCCTCGGCCGCCGCGTCGTCCAGCGCCAGCGCCACGATCACGTCCTGACCGGGCACCCAGTTCGCGGGCGTGGCCAGCGGCACGCCGTCGGTCGCCTGCACCGCGTCCAGCGCCCGCAGGATCTCGGCGAAATTGCGGCCCACCGACATCGGATAGGTCATGGTCAGCCGCACTTTCTTGTCCGGCCCGATGATGAAGACCGTGCGCACGGTCGCCGAATGGGCGGGGGTGCGGCCCTCGGTCGGCAGGTAATATTCGGCGGGCAGCATGTCATAGGCCTTGGCCACGGCCAGTTGCGTGTCGTCGATGATGGCGAAATTCGCGGGGACGCCGGCGACGGTCTCGATGTCGCGTTTCCATTTGCCGTGATCCTCGACCGAATCGACCGAGACGCCCAGGACCTTGGTGCCGCGCTTTTCGAATTCCGGAATCAGCTGGGCGACGGTGCCGAATTCGGTGGTGCAGACCGGGGTGAAGTCGCGCGGATGCGAAAACAGGATGGCATAGCTGCCGCCCAGCCAGTCGTGAAAGCGGATCTCGCCCTCGGTCGAGTTGGCGGTAAAATCGGGGGCGATATCGTTGATGCGCAGGGACATGGCGCGCGGTCCTTTCGGTTATTTGCGGCGCCAAGATAATCATGGCGGCGCGATTGTCCAACACGATCTGTTCAGTCGTGATAAACACGATCCCGCGGCCATGGGTTGAAGCCCTGCCCCTGCGGTGCCAGTTTGCGGCCAGCACACAGACCTTGGGA
>JAGPGI010000012.1 GCA_018056045.1 Paracoccus sp. (in: a-proteobacteria) | reverse complement strand
GTATAGGGCGAGATCACGATGGCCAGATAGGCGCCGATGGCGAAGAACGCGCCATGCGCAAGGTTCACGATGCCGCCCAGCGAAAAGATCAGCGACAGGCCGATGGCGATCAGCAGATAGTAAAACCCGTCCAGCAGACCGTTCAGAAGCTGCGACAGGAACAGGAACAGGCTCATCCCGATGCCCTCCTAAGCGGTGGGAGTGCGGCGACAGGCCCGCCGCATCCCCGACCGGTTCACGATGCAAAAGCCGGAAATCTCAGGATCGCGCGAACGATCACGAGCCGAAGCTGCAGGTTCCGCCCACCGCATCGGCGATCAGGCGCTCAAGCGGCTGGTCGGGCGCGGGCAGGGGGCCGGTGGTGGTGAAAATGTCCCACTCATTCTTGGCCTCGGCCGGGGGCAGGGCGGTAATGGCGTAAATTTCCTGCAAAAGCTGGTGGGTTTCCGGGTGGAAATAGCCCTCGCGGGTTTTCATCATGTCAAATTTCGCCGCCGGGCTTTCGAAATATTCGATGATCGCGGCCGCGTCGGTGCCCTTGGTTTCGCGCATCGCCTGCGCCAGGATATTGATGGCCATGTAATCGCCCCAGGCCTGGTTTTCCGGCGGCTTGCCGTATTTGGCGACAAAGGCCTTGGTGAAGGCCTGCGATTTCTCGGTCGGGATCAGGTGGTTCCAGACCGAGGGCCAGGTGCCCTTGAAATTCTCGACCCCGGCGGCCCAGGCCATGGCGGTGTCGAAGCCGAAGCCGGCCAGCGGGAATTCCAGCCCGAATTCGCCATATTGCTTGAAGAAGCTGGTGATCTGGGTGCCGGCAAGGTTCAGCGCCACCAGATCGGGCTGTGCCTCGCGGATCTTCAGCATGAAGGACGAGAAATCGGTGGCATCGGTGGGCACCAGATCCTCGCCCGCCAATGTGCCGTTATTGCGTTCGAGGAAGGATTTCGCCCCCGCCGACAGATCGTGGCCAAAGGCGTAATCGGCGGTCAGCAGATACCATTTCTTGCCATCGACCAGACCGTTTTGCAGCAGATGCTCGCCCTCGGCGTTCACATACATGATGTTCTGCGTCTCGACATGGAACATGTGGCGCTTGCAGTCAGAGCCACGCAGGGCGTCGGAATTGGCGCCGGTATTGATGAACAGGGTCTTGGCCCGTTCGACCGTCTGGGCAATGGTCAGCGCCGAGGCGGATGAAATCTCGCCGACGATGGCCGCGACCTTGTCGCGTTCGATCATCCGCTCGGCCTTGGTCGAGGCGGTCTGCGGGTTGACCGAATCCTCCTTGATGATCTGCAATTCGCGGCCGTTGATGCCGCCAGCGGCGTTGATTTCCTCCATCGCCAGATCGACGGCCATCACCGCATATTCGCCCAAGGGGCCCAGAAATCCGGTGCGCGGCGTCAGGTGACCCAGCACGATGGGGCCGTCTTGCGCCCGCAGGATCGTCGGTGCGGCCAAGGCGCCGACGGCAAAGACGCCACTGCTGCGCAGAAAGCCACGGCGGTTGAATTTGGAAACAAGGCTCATCGAACGTTCCCTCCCGATTGTTCGCTGATGAATCGCTTACGCGGCCCTCCAGCCACTGCGATCTGAGATCACAGTTTATCGAAATGGATTTATTGTCAACATATGTCATTGCAAACTGAGATCACAAAAGGCAGCATGGCCCAAGATCGGAGATCACGCATGAAGCTTGCCGACCCATTGGAAACGCAGCCCGAACGACCGGATTCGCTGGCCCGGCAGGTGCATGACATCCTGTCCGAGATGCTCTTGTCAGGCCGCTTGCGTCCCGATGACCGCATGTCGATGCGCGAACTGGCCGAGCGGCTGGGGGTCTCCGTCATGCCGATCCGCGAGGCGGTCAGCCGTCTGGTCGCGGCGGGCGCGCTTGAGGTCCGGCCCAACCGCGCCGTCGCGGTGCCGCTGCTGACCCGCGCCGGATTTCAGGACCTGACCGAGATCCGCATCCATAACGAGGCCCACGCCGCCCGGCTGGCTGCCGGGCGCATGTCGGTCGCCGGCATCGACCGCTTGCGCGAGCTTGAGCGCAACTTTCGCGGCAGCCTGCAAAATCCCGATGTCAGCGTTTCCGTGCGCGCCAACAAGGATCTGCATTTCCACGTCTACGAGGCCGCCGGTTCGCCGGTGCTGCACGGGCTGATCGCGGCCATGTGGCTCAAGGCCGGGCCGGTCATCAATCTGGATCTGGGCGATGCCTCGCGACGCTCGCGCAGCGCGGCCTCGGTTCGCAACCATGCCGAGATGGTCGCCGCGATTGCCGACCGCGACCCGGAATCGGCTGCCCGCGCGCTGGAGGCGGATATCCGCACGGCGGCGGACTTCATTTTGTCGCGGGATGTTTTGCGCGACTAACGATCCGAAGGAGGGAATACCATGGATCTGAACCTGCAGGGCCACCGCGTCGTGGTGACGGCGGGGGCGAACGGCATCGGCCGCGCCATTGTCGAGGCATTTCTGGCCGAGGGCGCGCGCGTCGCCACCTGCGATATCGACGAGGAGGGGCTGGCCAGCCTGCCCGAGGAGGTCATCCGCCGCCGTGTCGATGTCGCCGATGCCGGCGTCCTGCGCAAGTTCGTGCATGATGTGGTGGCCGAACTTGGCGGGCTGGATTGTCTGGTCAACAATGCCGGGATCGCCGGGCCGACCGCGCGGGTCGAGGATATCGACCTGGCCGCCTGGGACCAGTGCCTGAACATCTGCCTGACCAGCCAGTTCGTCACCTGCGCCGAGGCCGTCGGCTATCTGCGCGAAAGCGGCAACCCCTCGATCATCAACCTGTCCTCGGTGGCCGGGCGGTTCGGGTTCCGGCTGCGCACGCCCTATGCGGCCGCGAAATGGGGGGTGATCGGGCTGACCAAGTCGCTCGCCATCGAGCTTGGCCCCGACGATATCCGCGTCAATGCCATCCTGCCCGGTCTGGTCAGCGGCGACCGCCAGCGCCGCGTGCAGGAGGCGCGCGCCCAGTCGCAGGGCCGCTCGCTGGCCGAGATCGAGGCCGAGGCGTTCTCGTATACCTCGATCCGCCATTATGTCAGCCCGGGCCAATTGGCCGACCAGATCCTGTATCTGGCCAGCGACCGGGCGCGGACAATCTCGGGTCAGGCGATCTCGGTCTGCGGCGACATGCAGATGCTGGCCTGAGCGGTTTGGCCCGGTGCGGGACGCGCTGATCGCGCCGAAAGACAGGTCGCGCCGGCTTGGCCCGGCGCCCTGTCGCCCGGGCGCCGCCCGTCACGGCATCCGGACTGGGTGCGGCCTGATGCGGCAGGCGCGGCCCGCCTTGGGCCGGCATCTGGACATTTGCCCCGATTTCTGCCCAAGTGCCGGGATTCGCGAGAGATATTGATAACGGCAGGGCACTGCGCATGGCTCAGAAGACGATCAGCAGGGAAAGCCTGTCCGAACAGGTCTATCGCCACCTGCGACAGGCGCTGATGGAGGGCGAATATCGTCCGGGAGAGCGGCTGACCATTGCCGGCGTGGCCGAGCTTTACGGCACCTCGATCACGCCCGTGCGCGAGGCGATCATGCGGCTGGCCTCGGAGCAGGCGCTGCGGGTGGTGGCGGCCACTTCGGTGGCGGTGCCGGTGCTGACGCCGGGTGACCTGCGCGAGATCGTCGCCATCCGTCACAACCTCGAGGGCATGGCCGCCCGCCGCGTCGGCGAGATCGCGACGCCTGAGATGGTGGCCGAGTTCGAGGCGCTGAACGCGCGCTTCATGGCTGCTGCGACAACGGCGCCGCGGGATGCGGCGCAGCTCAACCGCGAGTTTCATTTCCTGATCCTGCGCCGGGCCGGGCTGTCCTATGTCGAGACGATCTGCGAAAACATGTGGACGCTGATGGGGCCGTTCCTGCGCACGTTCCACGAAGAGATGCCGGCGCAGCGTCTGGGGGCGTCGGATCACCAGCATCACCGCTTTATCGATGCGCTGCGCGCCAATGACGCCGAGGCGGCGCAGCAGGCGATGCAGACCGACATCATCTGGGCCAATGAGCTGGTCGCGCGGATCGAGGCCGACCGGATCGAGGCTGACCGGATCTAGGCTGGCCGGGCCGAGAGCGAACGGACCTGACGGCCGGGGGCGGGTGGATGCCCCCGACAGGATTCTTGCTCCGTTCAGGTCCCTGGTCAGGCCACCGAATAGCCGCCATCGACCGGCAGCAGCACGCCGTTGACATAGCGCGCGGCCGGTGAGACCAGAAAGCCGATGACCTCGGCGATCTCTTCGGGGCCGGCCCAGCGTCCCAGCGGGATGCGGGCGGTGATCGCCGGCTCGCGGGCGGGGTTGTTCTTTGCCCCGGCGCCCATGCGGGTATTCACCCAGCCCGGCGCGACGGCATTGCTGCGGATGCCCTCGGGGCCCCATGCCACCGCCAGCGAGCGGGTCAGCGCCACGATCCCGCCCTTGGACGCGGCATAGGCCGGCGCATTGGCCGAGCCGAACCAGCTCCACATCGAGGCCAGGTTGACGATGCTGCCCTGCGCGGCCTTCAGCTTGTCATGCGCCGCCGTCGCCGCCGCCATCGAGGCGGTCAGGTTCACTTCCAGCACCTTGTGGAAATCCTCGGTCTGCCATTCGCGGGCCTGCCGGATGACGCCGGCGCAATTGACCAGCGCGTCGATGCGTTCGGTCCGCGCAACCAGCGCGGCCAGATCGGCGGCGCTGGTCACGTCGGTATGCAGGAAATCCAGCCCCTCGGGCAGGTGTTCCTCATGGTCGATGCCGCCGGCGACGACCCGCCATCCTTGCGACAGAAGGTGTCGGCTGGTGGCAAGGCCGATGCCGGTGCCGCCGCCGGTGATGATCGCGGTTTTCTGCATGATCGCGTGCCCCCTCAGGCCCTGCCGCCGCGCAGGAATTCCTCGGCCACCTCGCGGATGCCGGGGCCGTCCAGCCTGTAATGGGCGTAAAGATGCGTCGGCGGCGCGATCAGCGCATATTCGTCATAGATGCCGTGGCGTTTGAGCCGCACGCCCTTGCCCTCGTCGCCCAGAACCTCGGCCACCGCCGAGCCAAGCCCGCCCAGCACGTTATGTTCCTCGACCGTCATCAGGCAGCGCGAAGCCTCGGCCGCGGCCAGCACCGCGTCGCGGTCCAGAGGCTTGATCGAGGCCATGTCGATCACGCCGACCGAACGCCCGGCGGCGTTCATCGCCGCCGCCGCCTCCAGCGCGGCATGGACGGTGATGCCGCAGGCGATGATGGTCAGCTCTTCGCCCAGCGAATGGATATGGGCGCGGCCAAAGCGGAATTCGGTGCCATTTTCATAGACCACCGGATCGCGCCCGCGTCCGATGCGGAAATAGATCGGCTGGTCCCAATCGGCCGAGGCGCGGATCGCCGCCTCGAGCTGCGCGCCGTCCGAGGGCGAGACCACCGTCAGATCGGCGATCGAGCGCATGGCGCCGATATCCTCGGTCGCGTGATGCGAAGTGCCGTAAAAGCCCAGCGAAATGCCGGTGTGATGGCCGACCAGCCGCACGGGCTGGGCCGAATAGGCGACGTCCATGCGGATCTGCTCGCAGGTCAGCAGCCCCAGAAACGAGGCGAATGTGGCGACGAAGGGCACGACGCCGGTGGTGGCGATGCCGGCCGCGACTGAGACCATGTTCTGTTCCGAGATGCCGAACGAGATGTAGCGGTCGGGATGG
Organism: Paracoccus sp. (in: a-proteobacteria); assembly: GCA_018056045.1. GTDB lineage: Bacteria > Pseudomonadota > Alphaproteobacteria > Rhodobacterales > Rhodobacteraceae > Paracoccus. Next base: position 11,294 of record JAGPGI010000012.1, on the reverse strand, counting down.
GCGGCGGCAAAGCGGTTCAGGCCATTGGAATATTGCAGGTCGGCCGAGCCGGCGACGACGTTATGGCCGGCCTCGACAAGCTGCAGCAGCCCGTTCGACAGGTGGTCAAGGCCGGGATTGACCATGTTCAGCCCGCGATACTGCCAGGAATTGGGGGATTTCGGACCAGTCATTTCAGATCACCTGTGCTTTGATTTCGGCGATGGCCGCGTCTGCGTCCTCGGGGTCGAGCCAGCCCAGATGCCAGCCGGGTTCGGTCTCCATGTAGGACACGCCCTTGCCCTTGACGGTTTTCGAGATGACCAGCGCCGGCCGGTCGCGGGTGTCGTCGGCGCGCAGCCGGCGCATCAGCTCGGTCACGGCGGCGATGTCATGGCCGTCGACCTCATGCACCTGCCAGCCGAAGGCCGCCCATTTCTGGTCCAGCGGCTCGATGGCCATCACGTCATCGACCTTGCCGTCAAGCTGATAGCCATTGCGGTCGACGATGGCGATCAGATTGCCCATGCGGTTCTGGGCGGCGAACAGCGCGGCCTCCCAGACCTGGCCTTCCTGCATCTCGCCGTCGCCCATCATGCAGAAGGTGGTATAGGACTTGCCGGTCCAGCGCTGCGCCAGCGCGATGCCGATGGCATTGGACAGCGCATGCCCGATCGAGCCCGAGGAGAAATCCACCCCCGGCACCTTGCGCATGTCCGGGTGATCGCCCAGCGGGCTGCCGAGGCGCGTATAATCGTCCAGCCATTCCTTGGGGAAAAACCCCAGATCGGCATAGATCGGGAACAGCCCGACCGCCGCATGGCCCTTGCCGATGGTAAAGCGGTCACGCTCGTCCCAGCCCGGTTCGCCCCGGCGCAGCGACATGACGTCATAATAAAGCGCCGCGAACATCTCGGCGGCTGAGAACACCGACGTATAGTGGCCGGTCTTGGCGATATCGATCAGCCGGATGGTCTCCAGCCGGATGAACTGCGCGCGTTCGCGCAGATGGGCGATGGTTGCGTCGTCGGGCATGTAACTGTTTGCGCCGGGTGCGGACCCTGAGGCCGGGAGCTGGGGCATTCACATCTCTCCTGTCGTGCGGGCGCGCGGCCGTGCCGAGGGGCACCCGGTTGGGAAACGCCCGCGCCATCTGGCCCGAGTCGTTCTGCGGATGCGCGATCAATAGGGGCTTTACGAAGTTACATCAAGTATCATATATGATGCATCATGTGATCCGGCGGCACTGGTCCCGGAGATGATGCAGGGGGAATGCGCCGTGATCGTTTTTGGATCGCCATCAAGATATGTGCAGGGGCCGGGCGCGCTGGCCGGGTTGGGGCGCGAACTGGCGCGCATGGGCGGCAATGTCGCGCTGCTGGTCGATCCGGTGATGTTTGAGCGCTATGGCGAAACCATCCGCGCCAGCGCCCGCGAGTCCGGGCTTGAAGTCACGTTCCTGACCTTTGGCGGCGAATGCACCGGCCCCGAAATCGACCGCTTGCAGGGGGGGCTGGCCCAGTCCCCGGCAATTGTCTGCGCGGTCGGTGGCGGCAAATGCATCGACGCCGGCAAGGCGCTGGCGCATCGGCTGGGCGCGCGGGTGGTGACGGTGCCGGGCATCGCCTCGACCGATGCGCCGACCTCGCATAACTACGTCATGTATGACGCGGATCACCGCATGCTCGAGGTGGGCAAGCTGCCGCGCAATCCCGATCTGGTGCTGGTCGATACCACGGTCATCGCGCAGGCGCCCAAGGCGCTGTTCCTCGCCGGGATCGGCGACGCCATCGGTAAGGTCCATGAGGTGAATTGCTGCGCCAGTGCCGGCGGCAAGAACATCTTTGGCGGCCGCTCGGCGCTGACCGCCGTTGCTCTGGCCAATGCCTGCCATGACATCATCATCAAGGATGCGGAGGCGGCGCTGGCGGCGCTGGACCGACACCAGCCCGACGCGGCACTGGAGCGGGTGGTCGAGGCGACCGTGCTGATGAGCGGCCTCGCCTTTGAAAGCGGCGGGCTGTCGGTGGCGCATTCCATGACCCGTGGCCTGACGGCACTGGCGCCCTGGGCGGGCACGATGCACGGGCTGCAGATCGCCTATGCCAATGTCGTGCAGATGCATGCGCAGGGCGCGCCCGAGGCCGAAATCGACGCCTTCGCCGAATTCTGCCGGGGCATCGGCCTGCCGGTGACGCTGGCCGAGCTTGGCGGCCGCAAGGCCGGCCCGGACGAGATCGCGCGGATCGTCGAGGGCACCATGACCTCGCCCCATATCGGCCATCTGCCGCAACCCATCGGGGCAGGGGGGCTCATTGCCTCGGTCACCTGGGTCGAGGATCGCTATGGGGTTGCGTCAGATGCCGCGTGAGGCGCGCCAGCGCGCGGGGTCAGTCCCTGACATGCGCCAGAAGCCCGGCGCCGCCGCCCTCGATATCCATGTTCAGCGCCCGATAGGCGGCCTCGGGGTCGCGGGCGCGGATCGCGTTGACCACGCGTATATGCGGATGCGGGTCCCAGTTCGCCGGCAGGCCGCCGTCATAAAGATGCGAGAGAAGCGGCCCGCAGCGCACCCACAGGTTCGAGACCACCTCATGCGTGATCGGCAGGCCGCCGATCTCGCAGATCTTCAGATGGAACTTGGTGTTCAGCCCGATGGCGCAGGTATAGTCGCCCCGATCCTGCGCCGCGATCAGGTCGCGGTGGATCTGCTCGAGCGCGTCCACGGCCGCCGGTTCGGCATGGATCGCCGCCTCGCGCGCGGCATTGCCCTCGAGGAAGCCGCGCAGTTTGCGCACCTCCATCAGCGCCGCCCGCGTCAGGTGCGGGACCGAGATGCGGCCGCGGCTGTCCATCTCGAGCGCATGTTCGGTCACCAGCCGCAACAGCGCCTCGCGCATGGGCGTGGCACTGATTCCAAAGCTCTTGGAAATCGGGCGCAGAGGCAGGTCCTCGCCCGGTTTCATCCGTCCCTCCATCAGTGCCTCACGAAGGTTCGTATAGGCCAACTCGCTCAGATTTTGCCTCTGGATAGGTTTTATCCATTCATTTCCAGTTGGTTCCGCCATCTTTCCCTCCCTGCCTGCAAGTCCCAGTTTCGAATTGACTGTGTGTTATAACATGTGGTTTATAACGATGTATGGTGGCGCAATCCAGTGCTGAGGAGCAATGCGCCAGTGGAGGGTTTAATGCGAGCGTTGCGTAAGCGCACCCCCGGTCCCGGGGTGGCTCTGATCGATTCTGCCGAACGCCCACAACCGGCAGCGGGAGAGATCGCGGTCAGGATTCACGCCGCCGGGATCTGCGGCAGCGATCTTCACGCCTGGGCATGGGATTCGGGCTATGACTTCATGGAGCCGTTCCTGCCGCTGACGCTGGGCCACGAGTTTTCCGGCACCGTCACCGCGCTTGGCGCGGGGGCCGAGGGCGTCGCGGTCGGGGATGCGGTGATCTGCTGGCCGACCGTCACCTGCGGCACCTGCGCGGCCTGCCGCAAGGGGCGGCGGGCGGAATGCACCCGGCGCCGGGTGATCGGCCTTCACCGCGATGGCGGCTTTGCCGATGCCATCGTCATGCCGGCCGCGAACGCGCTGCGCCTGCCCGATGGCCTGCCTCTGGATGTGGCCGCGCTGGCCGAGCCGCTGGCGGTGTCGATCAACGCCGTGAACGTGGCGGGCGTGCAATCGGGCGACCGGGTTCTGGTCCTGGGTCCGGGGCCGATCGGCATGGGCATCGCGGTCGTGGCCGCGGCGCGCGGCGCGCAGGTGCTTCTGGCCGGCTACAAGGACGGCCCGCGTCTGGGGCTGGCGCGCGCGCTGGGGATTACTGCCTGCGCCGATCTTTACGAGACCGTTCTGGACAGCGCCGTCGCCGCGCATTTCGGCGATGCGCCCGATATCGTGCTTGAGGCGACCGGCCGCCCGGCCAGCGTCCTTGAAGGGCTGCGCGTGCTGCGTTCCGAAGGCGTGCTGGGGGTGGTCGGCATCCATGCCGAGCCGCTGGTTCTGGACCTGAACCTGCTGGTGCGCGGCAAGAAACAGCTGCGCGGCTGCCACGATTCGACGCCGGGCTCATTCGCCGAGGCCATTACCCGGCTGGCCGAGGCGCCGGCGCTTTACGCCAAAATGATCACCCATCGCCTGCCGCTGGAGCAGGCCGAGGACGGCTTTGCGCTGGCCCGCAACGGCGCGGCGCTCAAGGTGATGCTTTTTCCTGAAGGGGGTCTTCATGACTGAGGTTCTGTCTGTCATCGCCGCAACTCCGGGCGGTCCCGAGGTGCTGGAACTGGTCCGGCGCGAACTGCCGGCGCTGCGCCCCGGCGAGATGCGCGTCCGCGTCCATGCCGCCGGTGTGAACCGTCCCGACGCCATGCAACGCGCCGGCAACTACGCGCCGCCCCCCGGCGTGACCGATGTGCTGGGGCTCGAGCTTTCGGGCGAGGTGATCGAGACCGCGCCTGATGTCACACGTTTCCGGCCCGGCGACCGCGTCATGGCGCTGGTCGCGGGCGGGGCCTATGCCGAAGAGGCGGTGGTTCAGGCCGATGTCTGCATTCCCGTGCCTGCCGGTCTGTCGATGATCGAGGCCGCCGGCATCCCCGAGACCTATTTCACCGTCTGGAGCAACCTTTTTCTGCGCGCCGGGCTGAAGGCGGGGGAAACCGTGCTGTTGCATGGCGGCACCTCGGGCATCGGGGTGACGGCGACGCTGCTGGCCAAGGCCGTCGGCGCGCGTGTCATCACCACCTGCGGCTCGGACGAGAAATGCGCCGCCTCGGTGGCGCTGGGGGCGGATGCGTCGATCAACTACCGCAGCACCGATTTCGTCGAGGCCGGCCGGGCGCTGACCGATGGCCGTGGCCCCGAGGTGATCCTCGACATGGTCGGCGGCCCCTATATGCAGCGCAACCTGCAACTGGTGGCCGAAGACGGGCGCATCGCCCAGATCGCCTTCCAGCAGGGATCGACGGCGCAGATGGACATGGGGCCGTTGCTGTTCAAGCGGCTGACGCTCAGCGGCTCGACGCTGCGCGCGCGTCCGCTGGCGATGAAAGCCGCTCTGAGCCGTGCGGTCGAGGCCGACGTGCTGCCCCTGATCCTTGATCAGGGCGCCCGCCCGGCCATCGATTCCGTCTTTGATCTGGCGCAGGTGCGGGACGCCCATGCGCGGCTGGAGGCCTCGGCCCATACCGGCAAGATCATCCTGAAAATGCCCGCCTGCAACGAGGAGTAAGCCCAATGCTGGACGCTGATCCGCGCTCGAACCAGACCGGCGCACATATCCTTGCCGGGGCCCTGCAACGCCATGGCGTGACCAAGGTCTTTGGCCAGTCGATCCCCTCGGCCTTCTTTCTGGCCGCGCCGTCCTACGGGATCGCGCAGGTCGGCTACCGCACCGAGAATGCCGGTGCCGCCATGGCCGATGCCTATGCCCGCGTCTCGGGTCAGGTGGCGGTGGTGACGGCGCAGAACGGTCCGGCGGCGACGCTCTTGGTGCCGGGGCTGGCCGAGGCGCTGAAGGCCTCGATCCCGGTCGTGGCCATCGTGCAGGACGTGCCGCGCCCGTTCACCGACAAGAATGCGTTTCAGGAACTGGATCACGCGGCGCTGTTCGCGGGCGTGGCGAAATGGGTGCGCCGGGTCGCCGATGTCTCGCGCATCGATGACTATGTGGACATGGCCTTCACCGCCGCGACCACCGGGCGCGCCGGCCCGACAGTGCTGCTGGTGCCGGCCGATGTGCTGGACGAGACCGGCAAACACGCGGTCCAGACCCCGCGGCAGGCCAGTCTCGGCCGCTATCCGCTGGACCCCGTCGCCCCCGATCCGGCCCGCGTGACCGAGGCGGCGGCGCTGCTGGCCGGGGCGAAACGCCCGCTGGTGATCGCCGGGGGCGGGGTGCACAGCGCACGCGGCTATCAGGCGCTGGCGGCCCTGCAGGATCTGGGTTTCCCGGTCGCGACCACCGTCATGGGCAAGGGCGCCGTCGACGAGACGCATCCCTTGTCGCTGGGCGTCGTCGGCTATTTCATGGGGCCGGGCGCCCGCGCCGCCGAACTGGCGCCGATGGTGCGTCAGGCCGATGTGGTGCTGCTGGTCGGCAACCGCACCAATCAGAACGGCACCGACAGCTGGCAGCTTTATCCGCGTGACGCCCGCTATATCCAGATCGACATCGACGGCACCGAGATCGGCCGCAATTACGAGGCGCTGCGCCTTGTCGGCGATGCCCGTCTGGGCCTTGAGGCGCTGGTTACGGCGCTGAACGGACAGGACCTGTCGGCCCGCAAGGCCGCGCGCCCGGCGCTTGAGGCGCAGATCCGCGACGGCATCGCCGTCGGCGCAGACGCGCGCGCGCTGCGCACCGGCTCGGACGCCGCGCCCTTGCGTCCCGAACGCATCGTGGCCGAGATCGACAAGCTTCTGACGCCGGATGCGATCGTGGTCGCGGATGCCTCATATTCGTCGATCTGGGTCGCGGACGGGGTTACCATCCGGGCGGGCGGCCAGCGGGTCCTGACCCCGCGCGGTCTGGCCGGACTGGGCTGGGGCTTGCCCTATGCGCTTGGCGCCAAGGCCGCGCGGCCCGACGCGCCGGTGATCTGCCTGACCGGCGACGGCGGCTTTGCCCATGTCTGGGCCGAGATCGAGACCGCCAAGCGCATGAACCTGCCGGTCGTGGTGGTGGTCCTGAACAACCAGATCCTCGGCTATCAGAAACATGCCGAACTGAGCATCTTTGGCGCCCATACCGATGTCGTGCATTTCCAGCCCGTCGATCATGCCGCCATCGCCAAGGCCTGCGGGGTCGGCGGCATCCGGGTCAGCGACCCGGCCGATCTGCCGGCCGCACTAAAGACCGCGCTTGCCGCCAATGTCCTGACCGTCATCGACGTCGTCACCGATGAGCGCGCTTATCCGCCTGTCACCAGCTTCACCGGCAAACAGGCCCTCGACTACTGATCAACAAGGGAGGAATACCATGAAACTGTCCAGACTGCTCATGAGCGCGGCCATCGGCCTTGCGCTTTCGACCCCGGCCTTCGCCGATATGAAATTCGGCTCGCTCTATCCGATCAGCGGCCCGCTGGCGCTGCTGGGCGAGGAAAGCGCCCGCGGCCTTGAACTGGCCGTGGACGAGGTCAACGCCGCCGGCGGCGTCAAGGGCGAACAGATCGTGCTCGAGCGCGGCGACGCGGTCGACAACAACCAGGCCACCGGCGAGGCCCGCCGCCTCGTGTCGCTGGTCGGCGTGAAGGCGATCTTCGGCACCTATTCCTCGTCGCGCGCCATCGCCGCCTCGCAGGTGACCGAACTGGCCGGCGTGCCCTATTTCGAACTGGGCGCCGTCGCCGACGAAGTGACCAGCCGCGGCTTTGAATACCTGTTCCGCACCAACCCCACCGCCGAGAACATGGGCAAGGATTCCATCGCCATGCTGGTCAGCAGCATCGCGCCGGGTCTGGGCAAGGACCCCAAGGAGCTCAAGCTGGGCCTCATCTACGAGGACTCGGCCTATGGCACCTCGGTCGCCGGGCATCAGGAAAGCAACGCCAAGGAGGCGGGGCTGAATGTCGCGCTGAAATCGGGCTATCCGGCCAACACCGTCGATCTGTCCTCGCTGGTTCTGGAACTGCGCGAGAAGGGCGTCGATGTGGTCCTGCAGACCTCGTATCAGAACGACTCGGTCCTGTTCCTGCAGCAGGCCAACGAGGCCGGCTACAAGCCTGCCGCGATCATCGGCGGCGGCGGCGGCTATTCGATGCAACCCACGGCGGACGCGGTCGGCCATGAGCTGATCGAGGGCGTGTTCGACGTCGATTTCACCCAATATGCCGTGAACCCCGAAGCCGCTCCGGGCATCGAGAAATTCGTCGAGGCCTATAAGGCGAAATACGGCGCCGACCCGCGCTCGGGCCATTCGCTGAACAACTATGTCGGCGCGAAGGCCGTCTTCGAGGCGATCAATGCCGGCGAAGGTTTCGAGCCCGACCAGATCGTCGCCGCCGTCAAGGGGCTTGAGGTCGCGGATGGCAGCACCGCCGCCGGCTACGGCATCAAGTTCAATGACACCAACCAGAACGAACGCGCCAGCATGATGGGCATGCAGTGGCAGGACGGCAAGCTCGTCACGGTCTATCCGGAAAAAGCCGCTGTAGCAGAAATGCGCTTCAGCAAGTGATCGCTGCCGGGGCGGCCCTGCGCCGCCCCCCATCTAGGGGGAGCCTGATATGACGACCTTTCTTCAAATCCTGCTGAACGGCCTTATGCTTGGGGGCCTGTTTGCCATCGTCTCGATCGGCCTGACGCTGATCTTCGGCATCGTGAAGGTCGTGAACTTCGCCCATGGCGAGTTCCTGATGGCCGGGATGTTCGCGACATGGATGATCACCACAAGCCTCGGGCTTCATCCCTATGCTGCGGTCATCGTGGTGGTGCCGGCGCTGTTCATCCTTGGCGCGCTGACCCAAAGGCTGCTGATCCAGCCGCTGATGGCCGCCGATGACGACCACGTCCAGATCTTCGCCACCGTCGGTCTGTCGACCGCGATGATCAACCTCGCGCTGCTGATCTTTGGCGCCGATATCGCCAATACGCCCAATTTCGGCCTGCGCACGCCGATCGAGATCGGTCCGCTGCGCGTGCTGACCGGACAGATCTATATCTTTATCGCCGCCATCGCTCTGGTCGTTGCGCTGGAGATGTTCCTGAAAAACAGCCAGACCGGGCGCGCCATCCGGGCCGTCGCGCAGCATCGCAGCGCGGCCGAGCTGATGGGCGTGAACGTCTCGCGCATCTATATCCTCAGCTTTGGTCTGGGGGCGGCCTGCGTCGGGCTGGCCGCGGTCATGATCGCGCCGCTTTACCCGACCTCGTCCACCATCGGCACCTATTTCGTGCTGACCGCTTTTGTTGTCGTTGTGCTTGGCGGGCTTGGCTCGATCCCCGGCGCGTTCTTCGGGGCGCTGATCATCGGGGTGATCGATTCCATGTCCGGCTATTACATCGGGTCGGATCTGCGGGAGGCTGTCGTGTTCAGCATCTTCCTGATCATCCTGATCCTCAGGCCGTCCGGTCTGTTCGGCAAGAAAATGTCCCTTTCGCATCTGTCCTGAGGAAACGTCATGAGCATCAGCGACATTCAAACCCGGACCGGCGAGAAGGCCCTGAAACTCGGCTGGCCGCAGATCGCGTTCGCCATCATCCTGGCCTCGCTTCTGGTTGTCCCGCTGGCGATCAACAATGCGTTCGTGTCGCATGTGTTCATCACCATCTGTCTTTTCGCCGCGCTGTCGACGGCCTGGAACATCGTCGGCGGCTTCGCCGGGCAGATGTCGCTTGGCCACGCGGTCTTTTACGGCATCGGTGCCTATACCGGTGTCATCCTGTTCAACATGGGCGTCTCGCCCTGGTTGAGCATGTTCGTGGGCGCGGCCATCTCGGCCGTGGTCGGGATGGTGATTTCCTATCCCTGTTTCCGGCTCAAGGGGCCGTTCTATTCGCTGGCCTCGATCGCCTTTCTCGAGGTGTTCCGGGTTCTGGCGCTGCATTTCACCTCGGTGACGGGCGGCGCCACCGGCATGATGATCGAGCTGCGTCTGGGCTGGGCATGGATGGTATTTCGCGAGCGCTGGCCGTCGCTGGTCATCGTCTTCGGGATGCTTTTGCTGACGCTGGGCGTGGCCTGGGCGATCCGCCGCTCGCGCCTTGGCTTTTATCTGGTGGCCACGCGTGAGCGGGAATCGGCGGCGCGGGCTGCGGGTGTGCGCACGGTGCGCGTGCGGCTGATCGCGGTCGCCATCTCCTCGGCGCTTTGCGCGATCCTTGGCACCTTCCACGCCATGTATCTGACCTTCATCGAGCCTGCGGCGATGTTCTCGCTGGCCTTCTCGATCCAGATCGCCATGTTCGCGCTGATCGGCGGCCTTGGCACGGTCGGCGGCCCGCTTCTGGGTGCGGCGCTGCTGGTGCCGATCACCGAATGGGCGCGGGCCTCGCTGGGTGCCTCGGCGCTGGGTCTGCATGGCTTTGTCTATGGTCTGGTGCTGATCCTCGTCGTGCTGTTCATGCCCAATGGCATCATGGGCGCGGTGAAGCGTTTCTCGAAACAGCCCGAAAAGCTGGACGAGACCGAGGAAGAAGCGGTCGAGGACGCCGCCGCCGCTGCGGCCGACGCAAAGATCATTGCCGCCGCCGCGGCCCCGGTCGCGCCTGCGCCCGATCGCGCCGGCATCGGTCAGGACATCCTGCGCGTCGAGAACCTGAACAAGCATTTCGGTGGCCTTCACGTCACCCGCAATGTCAGCTTCACCCTGCGCGAGGGCGAGGTTCTGGGCCTGATCGGTCCCAACGGCGCCGGCAAGACCACGCTCTTCAACATGATCTCGGGCTTTCTGGGCGCCGATGAGGGCACGGTCAGCGTGCGGGGCAGCGATGGCCAGTTCCATTCGCCGACCAACCCCGCCGACTTCGCCGCCCTCGGCATGGGCCGCACCTTCCAGATCGTCCAGCCCTTCGCGGCCATGACGGTCGAGGAAAACATCATGGTCGGCGCCTTCTATCGCCATCCCGACGAAAAGGACGCCCGCGAGGCGGCGCGCCAGACGGCGTGGCGCATGGGTCTTGGCCCGCTCTTGAACTCCGAGGCGCGGGGGCTGACCATCGGCGGCCTCAAGCGGCTGGAGGTGGCGCGCGTCATGGCGATGGAGCCGCGCGTCCTGCTGCTCGACGAGGTGATGGCCGGCATCAACCAGACCGATGTGCGCCGCGCCATCGACCTGATGCTGTCAATCCGCGATTCCGGCGTGTCGATCATCGCCATCGAACACGTCATGCAGGCGGTGATGTCGCTGTCGGACCGCGTCATCGTGCTGGCCTCGGGCGAGGTCATCGCCCAGGGCAGCCCGCAAGAGGTCGTGCGCGATCCTCAGGTTATCGAAGCCTATCTTGGCAAGGAGTTCGCCCATGCTCATGCTTGAGAATGTCGATGCGGGTTATGGCCCGACCACGATCCTGCATGATGTCAGCCTGAACGTGCAGCAAGGCGAGATCGTCACCATTGTCGGCGCGAATGGCGCCGGCAAGACGACGACGCTGCGCACCATCGTCGGCCAGATCCTGCCGCGCGCCGGCAAGATCACCTTCATGGGCGAGGATATCACCAAACTGCCCGCCCATGAGGTCGTCGATCGCGGCATCATCCTGATCCCCGAGGGGCGCCAGCTGTTCCCCGACATGACCGTGCGCGAGAACCTGCAGATGGGCACATATCGCCGGGCCGCGCGCGCGACGCAGGACAGCCGCATGGAGGAGGTT
>JAGPGI010000238.1 GCA_018056045.1 Paracoccus sp. (in: a-proteobacteria) | reverse complement strand
GGCATAGGTCGAGGGCAGCCAGAAATGCAGCGGCACCAGGGCCGCCTTGATCGCAAAGACCAGGATCAGCAGCACCGCGCCGGTGCGCAAAAGCGCCGTGTCCTCGGCCGGCATCAGCGAGATGCGGATGGCCATGTCGGCCATGTTCAGCGTGCCGGTGACCGAATAAAGCACCCCCAGCGCCGCCAGAAACAGCGTCGAGCCGGCAAGGTTATAGGCGACGTATTGCACGCCCGCGCGCAGCCGCATCTCGCCGCCGCCATGGATCATCAGCCCGTAACTGGCGATCAGCAGCACCTCGAAGAACACGAACAGGTTGAAGGCGTCGCCGGTCAGGAAGGCGCCGCAGACCCCCATCAGCTGGAACTGCCACAGCGCGTGGAAATGCCAGCCCTTGCGGTCCCAGCCCGATCCGACGGCATAAAGCTGCACCATCAGCGCCAGCACCGCCGTCAGCAGCACCATCAGCGCCGCCAGCCGGTCAAGCACCAGCACGATGCCGAAAGGCGCGGCCCAGTTGCCCAGCCGGTAGACATGGACCTGATCCGAGGCGGCCAGCCAGTTGAGATAGATCCCGATCCCGACCAGCAGCGTGGTGCCGACGATCGAAAAGACCCGCTGCAACAGCAGATCGTTGCGCATCCACAGGATGATCAGCGCGCCCATGACGGCGGGCAGAAGAACCGGAGCAATGATCAGATGGCTCATGCGCCTTTGTCTCCCGGGCGGCTGTCAGGCAGGCGGTCGGCGCGCGGCATGTCGACGCGGTCATCCCCCCCTTCCAGAAAGGCGCCAAGCGCCATCATCACCACGACCGCCGTCATGCCGAATGAAATCACGATGGCGGTCAGCACCAGCGCCTGCGGCAGGGGGTCGGTATAGACCGTGGTCCCCTCGTGCAGGATCGGCGGCACATCGACGATCAGCCGCCCCGTCGCGAACAGGAATACGTTGATGGCATAGCTCAGCATGGTCATGCCCAGGACGACGGCAAAGGTCCGCAACCGCAGGATCAGATAGACCCCCGCCGCGGTCAGCACCCCGATTGCGCTTGATACGAGAAGTTCCATCAGGGACGCTCGGCCTCCTTGCTCGGGTCGATATCCATCGGGTGCAGATTGACCGTCTCACCCGCCTGCCGCGCGATCCGCGACAGCGAGTTCAGCGCCAGCATGACCGCCCCCACCACGCACAGGAACACGCCAAGGTCAAAGCCCATGGCCGAGGCCAGCTCGAATTTCTCGAGCCCCGGCAGCTTCACATAGCCATAGGTCGAGGTCAGGAAGGGCAGCCCCGCGAACCACGCGCCGATGCCGGTGATCCCGGCGGCGATGACGCCGGCGCCGATCAGGGCGTGGTAGTTGATCTTTTGCCGCTCCTGCGCCCAGGCATAGCCCGAGGCCATGTATTGCGAGTCCAGCGCGATGGCCACCACCAGACCGGCGATGAAGCCGCCGCCCGGCTGGTTGTGGCCGCGCAGGAAGATATACAGCCCCACCACCAGCGAGATCGGCAGGATCAGCCGCGTCGCCACCACCAGCATCTGCGGATGGCGGTCGCCGGCGCGCAGGCTGTCATGGACCCAGTTGCGCAGCCGCTTGCCGCTGGCGCCGATCAGCAGCGTCTCGGTCAGGGCAAAGATGGTCAGCGCGGCGATGCCCAGAACGGTGATCTCGCCAAAAGTATCATAGCCGCGGAAGTCCACCAGAATGACGTTGACGACATTGTCGCCGCCGCCCAGCTTGTGGCTGTTCTCGATCATGTAGCCCGCGATCGAGGGAAAGCCGAAATCGCTGCGCATGATGATATAGGCCAGCGCCCCGAACCCGAGGCCGGCCACGGTGGCGACAAAGGCATCCACGCCCCGCTTGCGGTCACGGCTGTCCAGCACGGTGAACTTGGGCAGGAAATTCAAGGCCAGCAGCAGCAGGATCACGGTCACCACCTCGACCGAGATCTGCGTCAGCGCCAGATCCGGCGCCGACAGATACAGGAACGAACAGGACACGATCAGCCCGATGATCCCCACCAGCACCAGCGCCATGATCCGCAGCCGGTGGAAAGTGACCATGCAGCCGGTGGCCACGATCAGAAGCAGCCAGCCGATGAAGGGCACCGCCTTGATCGGCAGCATCGGCCGCGTGGTCCCCTGATAGCCTCCGGTCGAAAACGCCCAGAGCCCGCAAAGCACGATGGTCATGGTCAGCGCCGCCAGAGCCCGCGACATCGAGCCATTGGTCAGGCGCGACGTAATCCAGCCCGCCGCGCAGGTGCTGGCGCGGGTGATCGCATCAAAGGCCCGCTTGCCGTCCGGACGCCAGACCATGTCGCGCAGCGCGATCATGCGATGGTTGATGATCAGCAACAGCGCGCCGCCCAGCAGGGCCAGCATCGACAGCTTCAGCGCCAGCGTCACCCCGTGCCACAGCGCGAAATGCGGATGCTGCGGCACGCCGGTCACCGCGCTGGCCGAGGCCTCGACCAGCCAGCCGACCATGGTGTTGGAAAACAGCCCGATCAGCACCACCAGCACCGCCAGCAGCGCAGGCCCGCCCCACATGCCGAAACCCGGATCATGCGGGTGATGGGGATAGTCGTCGCGCTCGGGCCCGAAGAAGACCTGCCAGATAAAGCGCAGCGAATAGCAGACCGAGAAGATCGCCCCGATCGTGGCCATGGTCACGACCAGCGCCGGATGCCCCATCCAGACGGTGTGGCTGGCCTCTTCAAGCATCAGCTCCTTGGACAGGAAGCCGTTCAGCGGCGCCACCCCGGCCATGGACAGCGCCGTGATCGTGCCGATGACGAAGGTGATCGGCATCAGACGGCGCAGCCCCCCCAGCCGCATGATCGAGCGGGTGCCGGCCTCGTGGTCGATAATGCCGGCGGTCATGAACAGCGCGGCCTTGAAGGTCGCGTGGTTGATGATGTGAAACACCGCCGCCACCGCCGCCGCCTCGGTTCCAAAGCCCAGCAGCATGGTGATCAGCCCCAGATGCGACACGGTCGAGAAGGCCAGCAGCGATTTCAGATCGTCGCGGAACATCCCGATCCAGGCCGCCATGACCATGGTCACAAGGCCGGTGGTGGCGACGATATAGAACCATTCGGGTGTTCCCGACAGCACCGGCCACAGCCGCGCCATCAAGAACAGCCCGGCCTTCACCATGGTCGCGGAATGCAGATAGGCCGAGACCGGCGTCGGCGCGGCCATGGCATGGGGCAGCCAGAAATGGAACGGGAACTGCGCCGATTTGGTGAAGGCGCCGATCAGAATCAGGATCAGCGCCGGCAGGTAAAGCGGACTGGCCTGGATCGCCTCGCGCGCCAGCAGGATGTCCGAGATGTCATAGCTGCCGGCGATATTCCCAAGGATCAGCATCCCCGCGATCATCGCAAGCCCGCCCATGCCGGTCACGGTCAGTGCCATGCGTGCGCCCTGCCGCCCCTCGGGCAGGTGCTTCCAGTAGCCGATCAGCAGGAACGAGGACAGCGAAGTCAGTTCCCAGAACACCAGCAGCAACAGGATATTGTCCGACAGCACGATGCCCATCATCGCGCCCTGAAACAGCATCAGATAGGTATAGAACACCCCCACCGGATCCTTGCGCGACAGGTAATAGCGCGCATAGGTGATGATCAGCAGCCCGATCCCAAGGATCAGGATACCGAACAGCAGCCCCAGCCCGTCGATGCGGAAATTCGCATTCAGCCCCAGCGAGGGCAGCCACTCGATCCGCGAGGTGATGACCTCTCCGGCCATGATGGCGGGAATATGCAGGCACAGACCCAGCAGCGCGATGAATGTCGCCGTGCCACAACTGATCGCCGCCACATCGCGACCTGAACGGATCAAAAGGCCCGGCAACAAGGCCCCGATGAATGGCAGAACGGCAATCAGCGCTGGCGACATGGACCTCTTTCCCCCGTTAACCTCCTGTGTCCGCGATGGGCGCCGGGAATGTCAAGCCGATGACAAAGCGACTAGGCGATGTTCGCCTTTCGTGCTAACCAAAATGAAAAAGGGAACAGGCATGAAGATCATCGGCATAGACCCGGGCCTGCGAAACATGGGCTGGGGCGTGATCGAGACCGACGGCCCGCGCCTGCGGCATCTGGCGAATGGCATCGTCCATTCCGAGGGGGGCGATCTGGGACCGCGGCTGGCGATGCTGTATCGCGGGCTTTGTGCGGTGATCACCGAACATGGCCCCGATGCGGCGGCGGTCGAGCAGACCTTCGTCAACAAGGATGCGGCCGGCACGCTGAAACTGGGTCAGGCGCGCGGCATCGCCTTGCTTGCCCCGGCCGAGGCCGGGCTGGAGATCGGCGAATATTCCCCGAACACGGTGAAAAAGACCGTGGTCGGCGTCGGCCATGCCGCCAAGGAGCAGATCCAGCACATGGTGCGCTTCATGCTGCCGGGCGTCAGCTTTGCCGGACCGGACGCGGCGGACGCGCTGGCGGTGGCGATCTGCCATGCCCATCACCTGCAGGGCCGCGCCCTGCGCATCAAGGCCACGGCATAAGGATGCTGCAATGATCGGACGTATCGCGGGCATCATCCTGCACCGGGCACAGGACCATGTGCTGATCGACGTGCGCGGCGTGGGCTATATCGTCCATGTCAGCGAACGCACCGCAGCCAGCCTGCCCCCCGCCGGACAGGCGACCGCGCTATATACCGAATTGCTGGTGCGCGAGGACCTGTTGCAGCTTTTCGGCTTTCCGACGCTCTTGGAAAAGGAATGGCACCGGCTTCTGACCTCGGTCCAGGGGGTGGGGGCCAAGGTGGCGTTGGCGATTCTTGGCACGCTCGGCCCCGAGGGGCTGGCCCGCGCGCTGGCGCTTGGCGACTGGTCGGCCTTGCGCAAGGCGCCCGGCGTCGGCCCCAAGCTCGCGCAGCGCGTAACGATGGAACTCAAGGACAAGGCCCCCGCCGTCATGGCCTTGGGCGGCGCGCTGACCGTCGATCCCGGCCCCCTGCCCGATGCCGACGTGATCGAGGCCCCCACCCCCGCCTTGCGCGCGCCAAAGGCGCCCGATAGCAGCGCGCAGGCGACGGCGGACGCGCTCTCGGCC
>JAGPGI010000011.1 GCA_018056045.1 Paracoccus sp. (in: a-proteobacteria) | reverse complement strand
CTTGATGGCTGGTCCCGGCATCCTCAAGGATCATCTCGGCGGCGCGCTCGGCCAGCATGAAGACGGCCATGACCAGAAAATACCCCGGAATGCGCGGAAAGGCCGAGGCATCGGCCACGCGCAGCCCCGCGATCCCATGCACCCGCAGCCGGCCGTCCAGAACCCCGCCCGCGGCCTCGGGTCCCATGGCGGCGGTTCCGCAGGCATGGTGTCCCCAGGCATTGGCGCGCACATAATCGCGCAGCGCCGCGTCCGAATGGCGGTGGCGGCCCGGTTCCTCTTCTTCGGCGATCAGGGCGTCAAAGGAATCTGCGATGCGGCGCACGGTGCGGATCGCATGGACCACCGCGTCCAGATCTGCCTCGCCGCCCGCATCCGCAAAGGACCGGAAGCGGATTTCGGGCCGGGTCTCGGGATCGGGGCCGGTCAGCCGCACGCTGCCGCCGCGATTGGCGGCATAGGCTTTCAGAATGACCCAGCTGAGGTAATCGCCGCGCCGGATGCGTTCCGAATAGCCGCGATAATAGCCTCGAAAATCCGCCAGCAGCGCAAAGCAATGCAGGTCGGTTTCCGTCAACGTCGGAGATGAGCGCATCGCCAGCGAAAACAGCACCCCGTTCGAGGCGTAATTGCCCCATCCGAGCCATTTCCAGATCCGGTAATGGCGGTCATGGCGGGAATATTTCACCCCGCGCATCGCCCCCCAGGGGCGCAGCATGCGGTTGGCGACGCCGACCTCGTAACGGTCCTGAAGGTTTGCGCCGACGCCGGGCAGGGCGCGGGTCAGCGCGATGCCATGCCCGGCAAGATGCGCCGGATCGCCGATCCCCGACAGCATCAGCAGTTGCGGTGTGGCAAAGGCGCCGCCGGCAAGGATCACCTCGCGCCGTGCGGCCACGGTCTCGGTCGTGTCGCGCGACCGGATTTCGACCCCGGTCGCGCGCCCGTCCTGCACGATCACACGCAGCGCCCTGGTTTGCAGCCGCAGCTCCAGCCGGTCGGGATGGCGCGATTGCACATCCAGCAGCCGCTCGCGCGCGCCATGGCGGACATGGCGGCGCGTGCCAAGGGGGGCGATGCGGATGCCCGCGATGCCCCGGTTCCACCAGCGGCGGTCATTTGGGTCGATGGCAGTGGTTTGCCAGCTGGTGCGCTCGTGCACGAACGCATCGGCGGCGCTGCCGACCGAGCGCAGCAACGCCCATCGCAGCGGCAGGTCCAGAAGCGCCCGGACCGGAAGGGCGCGTTCCGTGGTCAACCAGCCGTTCCAGCCATGCCCGGTCGGGTTCAGCCCGGTCAGGCGGCAGAGCCAGCGCCAGAAGCCCGCGCGATAGCGACAGCGCACGATTCGTTCGAAATGGCGCTGCATGGCCGAGGCCCGCCAGCCGGCCTCGCCGGTGATCGCAGCGATCTGGTTCCAGTCGGCATCGTTGGGGCGCACGACGATCATGGCGTGATGCATGGTGCAGCCGCCAAGGCCGCGCAGGCGCGGATAAAGCACGCCGCCCCGTTCTCGGTCATAACGCCAGTCGCGATCCTGAAACGCATCGTCGTCGTGATGGCGCACCCAGTGGTCGTCGCAGATATCGGGATGTTCCGAGGCGAATGCGTGGAATGCCGGGACCCGCACCGCATCCGCCAGCGGCATGTCGCGTTCCTGATCGCCGCAGGGCGCGCAGGGATCGCCCCCGGCCTCGATCACCAGCACTTTCATCCCCGCCTCGGCCAGCCGCGCCGCGACCACGGCGCCCCCGGCCCCTGCGCCGACGACGATGTAGTCGTAGGCGGCGGGCGTCATCTCACAGCTCCATCAGAAAGGAAATCAGCGCCTCCTTGTCGGCGTCGGGCAGGGTTGCGCCGAATTCATGGCCCTTGTTCACCACGTAATCGGGGCATTTCGACAGGCCGACCAGCGTGTCGATCAGGCCGGTTTCGCGCAGGATGCGCTGGGCGTCGGCCACGACGGCGGGGTCGGCCAGTTCCTCGGGCGTGCAGCGCCCGCCAAGCTGCTTGAGGCCGCCCAGAAGGTCCGGCGCCGATTTCGCCATCCGCCACAGATGCGCGGTCATGTCCGGCTCGTCATTGTCGGGCAGCAGTTTGGTATTGACCAGCGCGTTGATCGGGAACCCTTCGGGGAAGGGGCCGATGCGGACCGCGCCTTCGGGCGTCACCAGCCAGGGCGCCAGCCGCGACAGAAGGCCCGCATTGTCCCGGACCAGCGCCGGGGCATAGCCCTTGGGCACCATCAGGCAGGCGGGTGCGGACAGGCGATAGATATAGCCCGGCACCGGTTCGGTGGTCAGCTGATCCATGCGCCGGGTCTGCGGCCACAGCATCTGCCGGATCGACTTGTCGAACTGGTAAAGCCGGTTCTCGACGCAGGGCAGATAGGGGTCGTCGGCATCCGCCGCCGGGCAGGTCGGGCCGTAATCGCCGTAATCCCCGGCGTAATCCGCCTCATAGGCGTCATGCCCGACGGAATTGTTCAAAAGATAGGGCGCGGTGGACCACAGGCTGATCAGCGAGGCGGGCCGCAGATAGCCGCGCCCGTTCCCCAGCGACTGAAAGGACGAGGCCGCGCCCGAAACCGGGTGATGCACCGTCACCGGCTTGGGCGGCGGCAGGGATTTATAGCTGTCCGAGGTGAAATTGTCCCAGATATCGCCCCGCAGGCCATTGGTGGCGACGGCCGAGCAGGCATTGGTGCCCAAGACATCCATCGGCACCCGCCTTTCGGTCGAGAGATAGTTTCCGCGCAGGAAATCCGGCGCCGCGACGATGGCGCGCATCTGGGCTTTATAGTTCTCGGTCTGGGTCCAGTCCCAATAGCGGTCCCAGCATTCGCGGTAGCGGGGACCCGAGCCGCCGCCCGCGCAGATGCCTTGATCCACGCCCGAGGCGGGCGTAGGCACGGGCTGGCGCGAGGAATGGCAGGCGGCGCAGGTCTCGGCAAAGACCTCCTTGCCGCGGGCCAGTCCCGCCGGATCACGCTGGGCCAGACGGCCCGCGCCGCCTGGCGCATCGCCCAGCCGGTCGGCGCGGGCGGTCACCAGAAAGAACACCGCCATGTCGGCGGTCATGTTTTCGGTCGCCTGCCAATAGGCCGAGTTCTTCTGCGCATCCGCGATCTGGATCGGCGAGATCTTTTGCGCGCCAAGGAAGGGGCGGAAATGCAAAAGCCATTCCTCGGAAAACAGGCCGATATTCAGATAGACCCGGTTCAGCGCCCCCAGCGTGCCCACCGAATCCGAGCCATCCTTGAGGACCCGCATCGAGGCGACCTTGCCATTGCCCGCATCGAACAGATCGGCCAGGGCGGCGGTCTGCGGATAGTCCTGGAACTGCTTGTTGTCGCGCTCGCCCCCGGCAAGCTGTTCGCTGCCCAGATGGCGGGCGATCTCCAGCCGCGCGCCGGCCTCATAGACGGCATTCATGGTGCGCGGATTGTTCATGTAATCGGTCGAAACCAGCGAGGTATCCAGGGATCCGGGCGGGTTGGTGTGGAACAGCTGGAACAGGAAATTCCCTTCGTTCGGGGCGGGGATGCCGGGTTCCGGGCGCGGGCGGGTGTTCCAGAAAAAGATCCGCTCGACCCAGAAATACTGCGCGCCGGGGTTCGAGGTCAGCTCGGCCCAATCCGGCGCCTCGGGGTTCTTGGGCGGATTGATCGGGTTCGGCCCGACATGGCAGAATGCGCAGGACATGCCGACGCGGTAAGGCCGGATCAGGTCGTGATCGTTATAGTAATCGGGGTCGGTATAATACCGCTCGGGGTCCCAGCGGGCGGCGGCCTCGGCATCGAAATCGGGGTTCGGAAACAGCCGCAGCCCGATCACCCCGGTCGGCGCGCCATAATATGACCCGGCGGGCTGGGTCTGGCCGCGCGCGCCGACCTTGACGCCCGCGTATTTTTCCGCATCCGCAAAGGGGTCGGGGCCGCAGGACGGATCGCGCCGGTCCAGCCACAACCCGAAGCGTTCGGGATCGGGTCCCCGGGCTTTGCTGAAGCAGGGTTCGTTGATCAGGCCCAGCCAGCGAAAGCGGTTGTCGCGGCCATAATATTGCGCGGGATGCGAGGACACGGTCTTCAGAAGATCAAAGGATCCGACGGTATTTCCGGCAGCGAAATCCCAGAAGCGGTCATTGCCGCCGGTCCAGATCGTCCAGGCGTTCTGGCCCCGGATCGCGGCCTTGCGCACCTCTTCGGGAGGCAGGCCCGACAGGGCGGCGACCTCGCGGATTTCGGGGGGATAGTCCTGACCTGCGGTGGGGGGCAGCAGCAGGCCCTTATCCATGGCAGCGAAATATGGCTCGTCCGCGGGTTTGAAATGCTGGGCGGTCAGCCCGGCCGTCATGGCCTCGTCCCTGACATTGCCAAAGGCGGCGCGGTCCGGCTCGATAAAGGCGCGCAGCAGGAAGAACCCGGCAATGCCGATCACAAGGACCAGAACGAGGGCCGTTCCGGCAAGCCACAGGACAAGGCGTTTCAGGAACCGCATGTGATCCTCATAATGTCTTGAGATAGGACAGAAGGGCGTCGCGTTCGGCAGGGGGCAGGTCGGTCCCCCACGGATGGCCGCCATTGCCATTGCCGGGCAGGGTGGTGTCGTAAAGCCAGCCGGGGCTGCCCGGATCGGGACGGAAGCCGCCGTTTTCGGGGTCGATCAGGTCGCTGCCGCGCAGGAAGGTCCTTGGCCGCTGGTCCGGAGGCATCAGCAGGGCACGCAGGCTGGGGACCGAGCCGTTATGCAGATAGGGCCCGCGCAGCCAAAGCCCGGTCAGGTTGACGGCGCTGTAACCTTCGGTCTTGCGAAATGACCTGAAGCCCCAGGAATGGCCCTCTTCATGCCCGGCATAGCGGTCGCGGGCGGCGGCGGTCCACATGTCAAGGCGGTGGCGGTCGGTGCCGATTTCCGCCGCCGGGATCGGCTGGCGGAAACGCTGCCCGCCCGGCTCGTGGCAATCGGCGCAAAGCCGGGCATAGATCCGGTGGCCGGCCTGCACCTCGGCCGCATCGACCCGAAAGGGATCGCCCGGGGCCAGATCGCTGCGGAAGGGCGAGGGGGGCGGGGTCTGGACGCGGATGAATTCCTCCATCCGGGCCAGATTGGTTTTGGTGCGCGGATAGCTTTGCCAGCTCATGCCGTCGCCGATGGCCCCGGCGACAACGGTCTCATGCAGGTCGGTCATCAGCCCGTCCCAATGCATCGCGCGGATGGCGTTCGCGTCGCTGGCAACGGGGCCAAGCGCCCAAAGCGGCATCATGTCCGAATTGCCGATGGTGCCGTCATCGGGCAGGCCCAGATTGGCGAACTTGACCGGGTTGAAGGGATCGATCCGCCCCGGCCCCCAATCCGGGCGGGTCTCGGTCCAGCGGAAACCCGCGGCCAGATCCCGCAGCGCCTTGCGCGTCGCCGGGATCAGCGCATGGCGGTAAAGCATGCGTTCCCATAGCGGCAGATCGGCGATGGCGTTGATTTCCTCCATCAGCCTCTCTGACGTAAAGCGTGGGTCCTGCCCGGCGCGGCTGAGAAAGCGCAGATAGGCCTGCACATCGACCCGCGTCCCGGCGCCCGCGCTGACCAGCTGCGCGGGCATTGCGGGCGACAGCCGATAGCTGCCCTGATGGCAAAAGGCGCAGTTGGGCGCCACGCGGGGAACGACCCCCAGCGTCATCCTGGAAAAGCCGACCGGCAGTTCCGCGCCGCGCTGCCAGTGGACGCCAAAGGCCGCGTAGCCGTCGCCATTTCCCGGCAAAAGATCGGGAAATACCTGCGGCAGCACGCGCCAGATCCAATAGGGCAGCCCCTGGGTTTCCTCATTCCCGATCGAACCGTGGTTGAAGATCGCGGCAAGGTCATGGCCCGGCTTTTGCGGCACCGGGCGAAACAGCATCAGCCAGCCGCCAAGCCCGCCGACGACCAGAACCACAAGCAGGGTCTGCAGGATACGTGCCCACCGCATCAGCCATCACCCTCCGCGATCTCTTGCTCCAGCGTGACGATGCGGATCAGGCACCACAGCGAGGCGATGCCGATGCCGCCGTCCAGCGCCACCCCCAGAAGGAAGGCGGCCGGCTGATGGGCAAGGAAAACCATGAATGAAAAGAACAGGACGCCAAAGCTGCGCGACGGGAAGACCGACAGCCAGGCAAAGATCCGGTAGCGGTCGATATCGATGGTCGCCGGGATATAGAAGACCGAGATGATGGCCAGCAGGAGCCCCGCGAACTGCGTCCAGATCAGCGGCTCGACCCGCAATCCGAACAGGTCCAGTAACCAGACCGGCGCGAAGAGCAGCGGGATCACGAAACCCATGTTCAGGACGATCCCCAGCCAGACGATCAGTGCATGTCGCAGCTTCCAGCGGCTGATGGATTGATGCCTGTTCATAGCGTTTTCATGTATTCAACAAGGGCCGCCTTCTGGTCGTCGCTCAGGTGGACGCCATAGTCGTGGCCGGAATTGGAATTGCCGGGCCGGGCGGTGTCATAGGGCGACAGCCGCCCTGGCGCGGCCGCGTCCGAACGGTAGCCGACCCGGTCCAGATCCAGCTCGTCCGAGCCGCGATACCACAGCGCCGGCCGGGCCTGCGTCGGTTCCAGCAGGTCGCGCAGCGTCGGGACCGAGCCATTATGCAGATAGGGTGAGCGCGCCCAGATCCCGTCCAGC
Organism: Paracoccus sp. (in: a-proteobacteria); assembly: GCA_018056045.1. Lineage (GTDB taxonomy): Bacteria > Pseudomonadota > Alphaproteobacteria > Rhodobacterales > Rhodobacteraceae > Paracoccus. The sequence goes on along the minus strand of JAGPGI010000011.1, from coordinate 10,500 downwards.
GGGTGATTGGCATAGCCATCGGTCTTTCTGAAACGGTGAAAGCGCCAGGGATAGCCGGCATAAAGCAGGTTCTGCGCGGCGGCGAATTCGCGGGTGTAGGAATTCCAGCGCCCCGGATCGGTGCCGATCCGCGCCAAGGGGACGGTCCGGCCAAGGCAGGGGTAACGGCCCCGGTCGTAATCATAGGGCCGGGCGGGGACATAGGCGAAGTCCCCCTCGCCATAGGGGGCGGGCGGGACCTCGTTCGCGGCTGGGGCGGCTGCGGCGCGGTATTCGGAATAGCTGGCCGACGGGGGGTGCGGGGCGGCGCAGTCCAGACCCGCCGCACCGGCGCTGGCGCGGGTTTCGGCATCCTCCAGCGGCACGCCCCGGCCATGGCAGGCGGCGCAAAACCGGGCGAAATAGGCTTCGCCCTGCCGGGCCTTGGCGGCGTCGACGGGGCCGGGAAAGCGCGGCGCGGGCAGGTGGCGCATCCAGTCCTCGACCCGCCGGATGGCGGCGCGGTCCACGGTGATCGGGGTGACCCCGGCCCCCAGCGCGGCCGAGAGGTTTCGCTCGGCCACGGAATCGTTGTTGCCATCCCAATGCAGGTTCATCCCCTCGCGCGGGTTCTGCTGCCAGATCGCCGGATAGTCCGAGGCGCCGTTCAGCGCCGCCGCGCCGATATGCGCCTGATCCATGGGAAAGTTGAACTGGATCGCCTTGTAGGGGTTGAACGTGTCGACGCGGCCCGGCCCCCACGGCTCTTGCCGGTCGATGAAGGCAAGGCGCTCGCCGACCCATTGCAATCTGTCCTTGACGCGCGGAAAGGCCAGATGGCGATAGATCAGCCGCTCGGGCCAGCTCAGATCGCCGCCGGCGGCCTTGATGCCCTGCATCAGCGCATCGGGGGTCAGGCCGGGATCGCGCCCGGCCTCGATCAGGAATACGATCATTTCCTGCAGGCGCAGGTTGTTCGAGGGCGCCCCCGCGATCAGATATTGCCGGTCGCTGCCGGGCAGGCGGTAGCTGCCGACATGGCAAAGCGAGCAGTTGAACCAGACCCGCTCGACCCCCGTCACCACCCGGCGCGAGATGCCGATGGGCAGGTCGTCGCCGTCACGGGTGATCAGGCCAAAGCGGCCCCAGCCCTCATCGCCCAGCTTGTCGCGATAGATCTCGGGCAGGGCCTTGAACACCCAAGAGGGCAGGCCGCTGGCGGTCTCGGCCCCGATCGAGCCATGCAGGAAATGGTCCTGTTCGGATTTCTGCGCAACGACATATTGGTTGACCGCGACCAGCCAATAGACGAGCCACGCCAGCACCGCGATCAGGAGCGCCCAGACCCAGCGGCGGCGCTTGCGCACGGCCTGCTCGACGGGCGACAGCGGGTCGTTCTTGTCGCTCATGATTGCACCTCGCGGCTGGTGTCGTGATCCGCAAAGACCGAGGGGCGAAAGACCGACATCACCTCGGCGATCATCGCGTCATAGCGTTCCTCGAAGGTGGCGCCGGGAAAGCGGCTGACCTCATAGCAGCCCAGCGGGTTTTCCAGATCGTTGATCAGGCATTTGTTGCAATAGCTGCATTCGCGGACCGGCTCGGGGCCATTGGCGCGGCGCAGGATATGGGGCAGGTCGTTATTGGCGATCAGCGGCCGCGCGATCGAGACCGCGTCGCAATCGCCCGCCCGGATCGCCCCGGCAATCGCGTCGGCATGCTGAAAGCCGCCGGTGCAGATCACCGGCACGGTGGGGTCGACAGCGTGGACCGCCTCGCGGATGGCGCGGGCATAGGGCAGGTTGATGCCCTCGATCACCTTGCCGCGCCGCCATCGCCAAAAGGCGCGGAATGCCGCCGCCGTCGCCCGGTTGGAAAAGATCGCGTGGTTGAAGCCTGCCCGCGTGCCCTGGCTGATCATGCCGTCATACCAGCGCGCCAGATCGCGCATCGGCAGATCGCCCGGCGGGTTGCGCGGATGCGGAAACGTCGCCCCGGACGAGATATGGAACGCGTCCACCCCCTTGCCGTCATCCAGAAGCAGCCGGCAGATCTTCAGCGTCTCGTCCAGCGAATTGCCGCGCTTTTGCCAAGGGTAAAGCCAGTTGTTGTGATCCTCGCCGTTGATCTTCATCTGCAGGTGAAAATCCGGCCCGACCTCGGCGCGGATGGCGCGGATGATCTCCAGGACGAAACGCGCGCGGGCCTGATAATCGCCGCCGTATTCGTCCGCGCGGTCATTGATCCCCGAGGACAGGAATTGCGTGATCAGATAGCCGTTGGCGCCATGCAGCTCGACCCCGTCCAGCCCGGCTTCGCGCGCGCGGCGGGCGCCTTGGGCGAACTGGTCGACCACCTCGGCGATCTCGGGCCGGGTCATCGCCTGACACAGGATGCCGTGGAAATAATCGCGCTTGCCGGTCGAGCTGAGCGCCTTGCGGTGCAGGTTCTCGACCCCGCCCAGATCCTGCTGGCGGCCGGAATGCGACAGCTGCATGATCAGCTTGCAGTCGTGTTCGTGGACCCGCGCGCCGACCGCCCGCCAGAACGGGATCTTGTCGTCATGGTCGATCATCGCATAGCGGGTCAGGATGCGCCCGCGCACCGCCACCGGCGTGAACGAGGTCAGGATGGCGCCGACGCCGCCGCGGGCGAATTTCTCCTCCCAGTTCAGGCGGGCATGGCCGCCATGGCCGTCGTAGTCGTCGAAGGTCCCCGAGATGTTCGAGCGCAGGATGCGGTTCTTGATCGTCAGGTTGCGAAAACCGAGCGGCTCAAAGATGACGCGCGCGTTTTCCTCATGCGGAAAGGAGCTGTCGGGATTCATCGCCACCGCCACATCACAGGTTGATCGGGCGCGGGATTGCGCCGAACATGAACCCTGGGTGGTCGAAAGTTGCTTTTATGGCAGAGCCTTACATTACGCGAGAATCAGCGTTTCTTCAAGCCGGCTGCACCGGATGCCCGCGCGATTTGAAAGCAAGGATCGGAGTGGGGCCGGGGCCGGGCCGGCCTATGGTCTTGAGGAATGCTGATGACTGACGAGGACCAAGCCATGAACGCGCATCCCATTCCGACCGAACTTGATCCCCGCTGGCAAAGCGTGCTTGCCAGAGATGCCGCCCAGGATGGCCGCTTTGTCTATGCCGTGCGCAGCACCGGCGTCTATTGTCGCCCGTCCTGCCCGTCGCGCGCGGCCAAGCCCGCTAATGTCGCCTTTTATCCCGGCCCCGATGCTGCCGAGGCGGCCGGCTTTCGCCCTTGCCGGCGCTGCCATCCCCGGCGGCAAACCCCGGCCGAGGCCAATGCCGTGCTGATCGCCGAGGCCTGCCGGCTGATCGAGGCCGCCGAGGCGCCGCCGAAACTGGCCGATCTGGCCCGCCGCGTCGGCCTGAGCGCGCATCATTTCCACCGCCAGTTCAAGGCTGTGACCGGCGTGACTCCGCGCGCTTGGGGCGCGGCGCATCAGGCGCGGCGGCTGCGTGCCGGGCTGAGCGGGGGTGAAAGCAGCGTGACCGAGGCGATCTATGATGCCGGTTTCAGCTCGAACAGCCGTTTCTATGAGCGCGCGGACGCGGTGCTGGGCATGACCGCGTCAGACTATCGCCGGGGCGGCCGCGACGCCGAGATCCGCTTTGCCTTGGCGCAATGCGCGCTGGGGGCGATCCTTGTGGCACAAAGCGCGCGGGGGATCTGCGCGATCGCGCTGGGGGACGATCCCGAGACGCTGCTGCGCGATCTTCAGGACCGTTTTCCGCAGGCGCGGCTGATCGGCGGTGACGCGGCCTTCGAGGCGCTGGTGGCGCGGGTCATCGGTTTTGTCGAGGCGCCGGGGATCGGGCTCGAGCTGCCGCTGGACATTCGCGGCACCGCCTTTCAGGAACGCGTCTGGCAGGCCTTGCGGCAGGTGCCGCCGGGGCAGACCGTGTCCTATGCCGAGATCGCTCGCCGCATCGGCCGGCCGAAATCGGTGCGGGCCGTGGCGCAGGCCTGCGCGGCGAACCAGATCGCGGTGGCCATCCCCTGTCACCGCGTCGTGCGCAGCGATGGCGCGCTTTCGGGTTATCGCTGGGGGATCGCGCGCAAGCGGTCGCTGCTTGAGACCGAGGCGAAGGTCTAGCCCAGCTTCTCGAGCGCGCGGCGAAAGGTCAGGTTCAGCCGGATGCGGCCCAGTTCGGGATGGGCTCCCTCTTTCAGGGGCAGAATGCCGTGATGATAGAGCCGCGACGGGCCGCCCCAGACCAGCACATCGCCATGACAGAGCACATGGCGCCGGACCGGATCGCTGCGTCTGGCGCCGCCGAACTGGAAGCTGGCCGGCAGGCCCAGCGAGACCGAGACGATGGGCTGGGTAAAATCCTGCTCGTCACGGTCCTGATGAAGCGACAGCCGCGCGCCCGGCTCATAGCGGTTGATCAGGCAGACATCGGGGTGAAAGCCGGGATAGCCGGCCTCGGCCGCCGCCGAGACGGCCAGAACCCGGAAACAATCGGGCATGGCAGGCCATGGCCGGCCGGTCATCGGGTCGCACGGGGCATAGCGGTAACCGGCGTGGTCGCTGACCCAGCCCGCCGCGCCGCAATTGGTCATGGCGACCGACATCTGGCGTCCGCCCGGGGTCTGCATCTTGCGAAACGGCGCGTTGGCCGCGACGCCCGCCACGGCCGAGACCAGCGCCCCGGCCTGCGCAAGGGCAAGGCCGCGCAACAAAAGCGCGCCCTCGGCCAGCAGTGTGCGGCCGATCTGCGCTGGGTCCTTGCCGTCAAACAGGTCCATGACTTCCCCGGGTGGTGATGCCGCCTGCCGCGCCGCCCTGCCGGCCGGAGCCTGGTCTCACCGGGCCATGACTTGGGCGATCCACGAGGCGATCATCAGGTCGAGATGCGCGCCGCCGCCATTCTTGTATAGCGTGATCTCGTCATCCGACAGGCGCCGGCGGGCATCGGGGCGCACGAGATCGTAGAGGTCGCCCAGCACGCTGGCCTCGGCGGTGCAGCGTGCCAAGGATGTCTCAAAGCAGGCCGAGGACAAGGCCGTGGCCGAAGGCAAGATCAAGCCCGATACAGATAAGGAACCCGCCAAGCCGGAACCGGGCAAACCCGTCGTCAAGCGCAGGGGGGCGGCCAGCGCCGCGACCGCGGCGGATAAAACGACGACTGCTGCACCCGGCGCGGACAAGCCCAAGGACGACAAGCCCGCTGGCGACAAGCCCAAGGATGACAAGGCCAAGGATGACAAGCCCGCCGGCGACAAACCCAAGGACGACAAGCCCGCCGGCGACAAACCCAAGGACGACAAACCCACCGACGACAAATCGCCCCCGAAGCCGACGGCACGAGAGGCCGCTGTGCAGGAGGTTGCCAAAAACGCGGTCGCCTCGTCGCTGCAGTTGCCGATCCCTCAGGTCAATATCCAGATCGATTTCAACTACCAGGTGCAGGAGAATTCGATCGATTTCACCTATTCCGAAACCAAGGCGCGGGCCTTTACCGTAGCCCCGCAGGGGCTGGTGCTGGAAGAGCTGGGCGACGGCAAGACATATGTCGTCTCGTTCTCGCGAAACAGCAAACCCTTTGGATTGCCCCACCCGGTCAACGTGACTGCGCCAACGGCAGAAGCCTTCAGCACCTATGGGCTGAGGGCCATTAACCTGACCGCGAGCTATCCCGCCGAGGCGCCCAGCAACAAGCAGCAACATCTCAGCGCCACGATCACCAAGGACAAGTTCGATGGCTCCAATCCGCTGCCATTCACGTTCGACGCCGATGGCAGCCGGGCCGTCAAGTTCGACAGCGAATTCGTCTTCGATGCATCGTCGTCATGGAGGGCCGCGAAAAACACCTACAAGGTGCAGGGCGTGACCGAGTCCGGCGTGGATGTTCAGCCCGGCTCACATCTCGGCTTTCTTGATGTGAAGGTGCTGATGAGCGAGAATTTCAACTGGAAAGGTGTCGATCAGGTGATCGTGACGATTTCCGGCGCCTATCTGTCCGGGCCCGCGAAACTGGTGTTCCAGAAAAATGACACAGCGGTCCAAACGGCGAGCTTCCGCACCGAGGCCCGCGATCCGGCCGCGACCTATGAGGTCCAGGCGCTGCGCGGCGGTGTCGAGGTCTGGCGCGATGCGCCGGCGCCGGTGGTCGGCAATTCCATAACCGTGGACGATCACTACGCCTCGCATGTGCCGATCACGATACGCAACAAACTGACGGATTCAGATTTTGCTGTCGTTACCGTGCTCTATTCCGATCCCGAGAACGATTACCAATGGGAATCCGCCGGAATCGAACTTGAAAAAAGTAAGGGGGATTCCCTCAAGATTGTGATCCCGACCAAGCGAAACTACAATGATGCTCCGAGCAAGCTGCTCTGCACCGTCCGCGTTGAAACCGAGAATGACACTTACGAAAAAGAGGTCAAAGGCGGCGGGATCTTCCTTGTCACCGGCAAGCCCCCCGCGCGATGAGTGCCGCGGGTCACATCAGCGGCGCGCAAAGCGCGGTGGCGCCGGACGAGCAGTCCAGAGCGTCGCGCGGCTGCGCGCAGGGTCAGGCGCATCGGCTTGCGCTTGACCGCGCCGCCGCCATTGCGGCGGCGTGGAAACCCGAAGTCGCGGCGCGTTTTCAACGGACGCTCGGCGCGCTGACGCGCGGTATCGCCGAGGCCGGCGAGAGCAACACCGTCTGGCATGGCGGCACGTTGAATGGCGACGGCGCGCCGGTCGAGTTCACCTTTTCGACCCTTGACGACGCGCTGCGCTATACGGTCGAGATCGTCGGGCCGGGGATCGTGCCCGCCGCGAGGCTGGATCGCATCGGCCAGCTTCTTGGCGAAATCGGCGCGCCGCAGGCCGGCCTGCGGCTCATCGAGGACTTTGCGGCCGTGCAGGGCCAGGGAACGCTGCGCTGGGGCGGCTGGCTGGGTGTGCGCCACCATCCATGCGGTGATGCCTTCAAACTCTATGCCGAGGTTCCGCCCGATGCGGCGGATCGCGCCGCGCCGCTGCTGCCGGATGGTGTCGAGCCGCGATTGCGTCTTGCCGGTGCCCGGCAAGCGCGCATTGCGGCGGTTGGCCACACGCTGGGCACGGATCGGCGCGAGGTCTATTATGCGCTGTCCCCCGGCGCCATGACGCGGGCCGAACTGGCCGAAATGCTGGCACCGGTCGGCCTGTCCGGGCTTGCGGCTGCACTGATCGACGCGGCGCGGCGGCTGATGATCGGTGGCGGACGGGGCGGGTTGCCCGATATCGAATATGGCCTGAGTCTTTCGACCCGCTCGGGGGGAAAGGAGCCGGTGGCCTCGCTTTTTGCCTTTGCGGGCGAACTGCTCGGGGGTGACGGCATCGTCCGCATGCAGACACTGGCGGCGGCGGAGCGACAGGGCTGGTCACTTGGCTGCTACGCTGCGATGACAGCGCCGATCGCGCGCCGCATCGACCGTTGCAACCACCACAATGTCATCGCCGTTATCGCGGGCCAGGAGCCTGTGCTCGGGATGCATGTTTCGCTGAGCCCGCCCCTGCCAGTCCCGGAGCGCCAGCCATGACCGCCGCGCTGTCTGCCGCCCATCGCGCCCGCAAATTCCTGCTTGCCGGCCAGCAGCCGCTGGGTTGGTGGTCGGATTTCCGGCTCGCGCCCGGCGCAAGCACCCTGTGGGTCACGGCCTATGTCGGCGCCGCGCTGGCACGGTCGGGCGGGCGGGATGCTGCGATGCGGGCATGGCGCTTTCTGCGGCGATGGGTGGCTGGCGGCTGGGGCTATAGTCAAGCGACGCCGCCCGACGCCGACAGCACCGCGTGGTGTCTTGGGCTGGCCGCGATGCTTGAGTGGCGACAGGATCCGCTTGTCGAGGATGCAAGGCGGTTTCTGACCAGTTGCACCCGCTCTGACGGCGGGCTGGCGACCTATCCCTGTAACGACGATATCCGATGCTTTGTCGGCGCCGGAGCGGCGGATTCCTTCGCCGGCTGGCAAGGTTCCTGTCTCTGTGTCACGGCAGCGGCGGCCCGGCTTGGCGTAGCTGGAACCGGGGCATGTGATTTCATCGCCCGAGCGCAGCGGCCGGATGGCTCCTGGGCCAGCTATTGGTGGGTCGAGGACGAATATGCGACCGTGATGGCCGCCCTTGCCCTCATGAGGCGTGGCACGCCCGCTGACATGCGGGCGGTTTCCTGCGCCGCGAACTGGGCTGCGGCGCGGGTCGGAGGCAATGGTGCGGTGCCTTCGTCGGTTTTGCCCGAGGGCTCCGCCTTTGCCACGGCGCTGGTGTTGGAACTGCTGGCCGCCTGTCCGGCGGACGCGCCGGCGGCCCGTCGCGCAGTCACATGGCTGCATGACCGTCAGGAACCTGACGGCAGATGGCCGCCCTCGGCGGGGCTGCGCGTTCCGGCGCCCGGCGTGACCGCGCCCGATGCGCATTCAGGCTGGAGAATGGGCGGCATGCGCGAAGGCTCGGTGGCGCTGGATATCTGCGGCGCGTTCACCGCCGCAACCGCAATGTCGGCGCTATCCGCATGGGCGGCGCACAGTTCAGCACAGCCCGTCCTGATCGACTTTGTCCCGTGACACAGCGAGGAGACCGAACATGACCATCACGATGACCCCCCGGATCAATGGCGCCCATGTGCCGCGCGATGCCATCGGAACCGCCCTGATCAACAGCGATCCCGGACTATCCGCCGCGGGTCCGCTGACCACTGCTGCTGGGGCTGCGGCCTATCTCCCTCAATACCGCGACGCCACGCAGCGCGAGGGCGACAAGGTCCTGTTCTGCCCGACCCTGACCGAGGACGGCCGGCTGACCCTCTATCTGACTGCGGCAGCGCCTGCCGAGATCGGGGCGCGCGCGGCCGGGGCGGTGATGCATCCGGCGCCGCCGACCGCGACGCTCGTCTATACCGTCGCAGAAACGATCCGACGCCTGCCGCTGAACGCCGAACCGGCGGGCGGCGCGTTGTGGAAACTGACCGCCGATGTGGCGCGCGCTGATCTTGCGGATCTGCGCAAGGTCATGTTCGACACCGTGCCAAGCGCGCAGGTCAGCGTGACGCGCACCGCATCCATGGCCGCGCCTCTGACCCGGACCTTTGTCACCGCCGCGTGGAAGGATCCCACCCTGCACGCGGCGCTGCTGGACAGCTTTAGCGGCATCCCGATGCCCGATGCCGAGACTTTCCTGCGGCTGGTCCGGCAGGCATATCCGAACTACGACAGTGAGTTCATGCTCATCGACTGTACCTATACCGATGAAACTCCAGTTCCGCCGCTTGAGGGCTTTATCGAATGGCGGCTGAACTGGAAGGGTGCGACCTATCAATATTACGAGGACAACTACCGGCCGGGCCGCATTCACTATCTGCCCGACCAGTTCGCGCTTGCCGTCGAGCCGACCGGCGCGCCGGCGGTATCGCTGCTGAAGTTCGAAACCCCTGACGGCAACATCGAAAGCACGGTGGCGACCTTTCGTTTCCTTGGCGTGCCGCAGGTCGAGCGGGCACGGCTGGAGGATGCGGGAGGCCAGATTGCGAAAAAAACCGGCAAGCAGCCAGAATTCGTTTCCCTGCAATATGCCGCAGGCGTTTCGACCCGGTTCACGCTTGTTCTTCCCAATGCCAGCGGGACCACGGGGGTGGAAAAGTGTCAGCCCGCTTCCATCATTGATCTGGAAAAGGGGGTGCGCGACGAAGTCGTTCTGTCCTTGCCCGCCTTTCAGGCGCTCTGGGCCGCCATTTTCAGCGAGCGGCAGGAACAGACACTGTTCGTGGGCTGGGTAGATGTCATGCTGTCGGGCGACAGATATTCGGCTCGGGTCGAGTTTCTGGGGCGCCTCAAGGCCGGGACCATGCAGGAGTATTTCGACCGGATCATCGATTCCGGTGCCGATCTGAACTATGCGACCGAGGTTTCGGTCAAGGTCCCGCGCGCGATCTTTTCCGAAGCCCGCAATCCGCAGGTGCTGGCGATCAACGTCAATTTCGGCCCCGAGGCGGTTGCGTCGATCGACGCGCCGGACAGCCCGAATGCCGCGCCGATGTTGACGAAAACGCTGAAGGTGCGGCGTGCGGTGGCCGATATCGTGCTGGGCCGCGCGGCCACGGGCAGATTTGACTATACGCTGAAGGTCGTGACGCTTGAGGGCGAGCGCTGTGCCCGTCGGACCATGCGCGACACGACGCTTTACATCACCGAAAAGGACCTCGCCGACTGTAAGGACCCATGCGAATGAATGATGCGCCCAAAGCCCTTCACCGGCGAACGGGTTCGGATGGACCCCTCATGCATGGTTGCGCCGCGGTCACGGCGCGGGTTGCCCGCGAAAGCCATGTCGCGGCACGCATCGAGGCGGCATTGGCCGCCGCTCTTGGCAGGGCGCGGACAGGAAATGGGCCGCGTCAGCTCGCGGCGGCGCTTGACTATGCGGTCATGCCGGGCGGAGCGCGCATTCGGCCAAGGCTCTGTCTCGCCGTGGCGCAGGCTTGCGGTGACGCGCGTCCCGGACTCGCGGATGCGGCTGCGGCCG